>NZ_JJQY01000108.1:0-11610 GCF_000979295.1 Methanosarcina sp. 1.H.T.1A.1
GTCCAGTCCTGCTTCAGATTCTGCGTTAGATAACCCGGCTTCCCAGGTTTCGGCGGAAATGGAATTCCGGGGGTCTGGAGAACTGGTAAGTTCCCAGGGGTCTGACGAATTGATCGCAGCCGTAGGGACTCACGGCGGAGAACCGGAAGTGGGCTTTAACCCGATTACCGGCTGGGGTTATAACCGTGAACCTCTGGTCCAGAGCACTCTTTTCAAAAAGGACAGCAGTGCAAATCTGATCAACGATTTAGCTACAAATTATACGGTTAGCAGTGATGGGTTAAAGTGGACTGTTACAATAAGAGACGACGTTATATTCCATGATGGAGTGCCTTTAACAGCTAAGGATGTGGCATTCACCTTTAACACGGCAGCAGATGCCAGTGGCAGTGTGGATTTATCCATGCTGGAAAAGGCTGCAGCAATCGAAGATTATACTGTTGAATTTGACTTGAATGACCCTCAGGCTACCTTCATCAATAAACTCGCAGTTATTGGCATTGTTCCTGAACATGCTTACGATGAAAATTACGGTCAAAATCCAATAGGGTCAGGCCCATACAAATTTGTCCAGTGGGATAAAGGGCAGCAGGTAATCTTTGAAGCAAATCCGGATTATTATGGTCAGGAACCGTACTTTAAAAAGATAACCATGCTCTTTATGGGATCAGACGCTGCTTTTGCGGCGGCCAGGTCTGGACAGATTGATCTGGCTGAAATTCCTGCTTCATTTGCCAAACAAACCGTAGATGGAATGAAAATAGTATCTCTTGATTCTATTGATGCTCGAGGAATAAGCTTTCCCCTGCAGGCAAATACCGGTGAAAAAACTGAAAATGGATACGCAATCGGGAACAATGTAACTTCTGATATTGCAATAAGAAAAGCCCTGAACATCGGAATAGACAGGCAGGCGTTAATCAATGGAGCATTAAATGGGCAGGGCAAAGAGGAATTCACGGGTGTGGATAAATTACCCTGGGGAAATAAGGAAGCTATTTTTGAGGATGGAAATCTCGAAGCAGCAAAGAAAATCTTAACTGAAGCCGGCTGGGAAGATACTGACGGTGATGGCATCGTTGAGAAAAATGGATTAAAAGCCGAATTTACTTTGCTATATACTTCCAATGCGCAGGAAAGGCAGGCATTAGCTGTTTCTGTATCGGAAGAAGCAAAAAAATTGGGTATAAACATTAAAGTCGAGGGTAAAAGCTGGAATGAAATTGACACCCTTGTTCATTCAACTCCGGTAGTCTTTGGTTATGGTTCGCTGGATCCAACTGACGTATACTTAAGATACTACAGCAAGAGCTACGATCCTTCGAATTACAACAATGTAATTATGTACAACAATTCTGCTGTGGACAACTACCTGAGAACAGCCATAACCAGTTTTGATCAGGATACTGCCAATGAAAACTGGCAGCTGGCTGCCTGGGATGGGACAACAGGCTTTTCAGAAAAAGGAGATGCTACATGGCTGTGGATGGCAACCATTAATTATGTCTTCATTATGGATGACGACCTGGATATCGGAACTCCCAAAATACAGCCTCACGGTGCAGATATCTTTGGTAGCATTCTGGAATGGAAACGCACAGGAAATTAAACAGGGAGTTGAATTTCTATTTCAAATCCCATTTTTTTCTTTTGAATATCTTATGAAACTCTGAAAAGCTGCTCAATCTTGAGGTGGAAGCTGTTTAGTATTGTTACCTTTTGATATCGTTACCTTTTGATATCGTTACCTTCCGGTATCTTCCGGAATCGTCATAATTTATACTTATTTTCAGCATCCAATAGCTGCAGCTGATACAAATGCTCTTAAAATGAATAATAACTCTCATTTAATGATACGATATTCCATGAAACAAATGTTTTAGTAACACTTTTTTTTAGGAAAGTATATATAGTAAAATTGTTTTAATTTAACCTATCTTAATAATTGTGTAAAAAATAATACTTTGGTAATATTTTTATCTATTAAAGTGTTATTCAAAAAGTATTTCTAGTCATTACAATACTGGTAAAGGGCTTTTTACAAAAATAATTCAGTGTGTTGATTAAAATGGAGGAGGAGTTCAGATTAAGAAAAACCAGCAATATTTGCTTATGGGATCAATAATCGTAATTATAGCGGCTATTGTTATAATCAGTTCTATGCCTGGCTCTACGTCCAGTTCTACGTCAGACAGCTCAACGTCCCAGGCTTCTGATGAATTGGTCGTAAATGTATATTCGCATACAGGGGAACCAAAAGCAGGATTTGATCCGCTTATGGGATGGGGATCAGGTCATGTGAATTTTGAACCATTGATACAAAGTACTCTTTTTAAATCAGCTGATGATGGCAGTATAATAAATGACCTTGCTACGGATTACTTTGTTAGTTCTGATGGGAAGACCTGGACTGTAAATATAAGAGATGATGTTAAATTTACAGATGGGGAGAAATTATCAGCAGAAGACGTAGCATTTACCTTTAATACAGCAGTTGGAAGTAATTCAGAGCTGGATATGAGTAATCTTGAAAATGCTGCAGCAATAAATGATACTGCAGTTGAATTCAAATTAAAAGAACCCCAGTCAAGCTTCATATGGAGACTCAGATACGTTGGAATTGTGCCAGAACATGCATATAAAAAAGAAACCTACGGGTCAAATCCAATTGGATCGGGACCATATAAATTGATACAGTGGGACAAAGGTCAACAGGCAATATTTAATTTAAACGAAGATTACTATGGAAAAAAACCATTCTTCAAAAAAATAACTATGTTATTCCTGGATAAAGAAACTGCATTTGCAGCTGCAAGGTCCGGTGATGTAGACCTGGCTGAAATCGACATTAACCATGCAAATCAGACTATAGATGGATATAATTTAATGTCTCTTCCCTCATCAAGAGCATTCGGAGTTTCATTCCCCCTGCAGAATAATACCGGGGAAATAAGTCTACAGGGAGATCCCATAGGCAATAATGTAACAGCAGATCTGGCAATTCGAAAAGCCTTAAACATAGGTATCGACAGAAAAGCCATACTTGACGGAGTAATATATGGAAAAGGGGATGTAGAATACACCGGAGTAGATCAACGAAACTTTGGGAACCCTGAAGCTAAAATCAACGATTCAAATCTCGAAGAAGCCAAAATAATGTTAGAAAACGCAGGATGGAAAGACAATGATGGCGATGGAATTCGAGAAAAAGATGGAACTAAAGCAGAATTTAAACTATACTATTCTTCAGCAGACCAAACAAGGCAAGCTCTTTCAGTGGCTGTAAGTGAACAAGCCAAAAAATTAGGTATAAAAATAGACCTGGTCGGCACAAACTGGGATGAAATATATGCCAATCAATACAGTTCAGCCGTTTTATACGCTTACAGCAGTATAGATACCTTCAATTTATACATGCAATACCACAGTAAAGAAGCAGATGATACATACAAGAATCCGGGGCTTTACAATAATCCTGTTGTAGATGGATATTTAGAATCAGCTTTAAGATCCGCAGACCAGGCCCAGGCTACAAAAAACTGGCAATTAGCTGCATATGATGGAAAGACCGGTTACGGGCCTGCAGGAGATGCAACATGGTTATGGCTGGTGACAATGGATTATCTGTATACGGTGGATGAAACCTTAGACATAGGAACTCCACAAAAAAACGCTGGGTCCGATATTTTAGGAAATATCTACGAATGGACAAGAACAAATGCAACCAGCTCGACTTAAAGTGAGTGATATTAACATCGTAATAAAATGATGTTATAAATATTACTCCTTTTACCTTTTTTATTTGGGGTTGGAATTTGATGGGAAATTCTTGAAAAATATAGTGCAATCTATTTCGACTTAAAATCGTATGAAAATTATTCAGATTATTCCTAATTATTCATAATATTTGTATCTATGTTAAAATGAATCTATTATAAAATAATTACTATATGAGGGAATAGCGTGTTAGACAATGAAAAAATAGCGGGCTTTATAGGAAAAAAAATACTTCGGTTGATAAGTCTTTTGATTCTAGTTTGTTTTGTAAGTTTCATGCTCATTCAATACTCGCCTATAGACCCTGTTAGAGCTTATATTGGAGAAATGCCAGTGAGTGCAGAGCACAAAGCTAAACTTGAAGAATATTGGGGAGTTAACACGCCTCCACAGGAAAAATTCTTGAACTGGGCGGGAGATGTTCTTAAAGGAAACTTTGGAATTTCATTGATTTATAGAATACCTGTTACTGATGTAATCAAAGAACGATTCACAGCTTCTCTTGCTCTGATGGCGGCTTCATGGCTGTTTTCAGGAATTTTAGGTTTCATTTTAGGGATAGTAGCGGGAATGAAGAAAGGAACGTGGATAGATAAGGCAATAAAAACTTATTGTTATGTTTTAGCTGCCACACCAACTTTCTGGCTGGCATTGGTTCTATTAATGGTATTTTCAGTGTATTTAGGCTGGTTCCCTATAGGTTTAAGTGTACCAATAGGTGTCACTGCGGAAAATGTGACATTTTTGGATTGGTTTCTGCGTTTAATTCTCCCTGCACTAACTTTGAGTTTATTAGGAGTTGCTCAAATTGCGCTGTTTACTCGAGAAAAATTAATAGAAGTTCTATCCAGTGATTATGTATTATTTGCAAAGGCAAGAGGTGAAAAAGGATTAGATCTGGTATTCAGGCATGGAATTAGAAACGTTGCACTTCCAGCTATTACACTACAGTTTTTAGGATTCAGTGAATTGTTTGGAGGAACAGTTCTGGTTGAACAGGTATTTTCCTATCCCGGAATTGGACAGGCTGCAGTAGCAGCAGGATTGAGATCTGATGTACCACTGCTTTTAGGAATAGTTATTGTTAGTGCTTGCTTTGTCTTTTTTGGAAACGCAATTGCTGATCTTATATACCAGTTTGTTGATCCCAGGATAAAACAACAGGAGGCCTCAATATGAGTACTGCTGTTATAACAGTTAACAAAGGAGTATTCAGAGGATTTAATTTAAGACAGAAGACTCTTTTAATAATAGGCTTCACGTCCCTTTTATTGCTTGCAATTGTGATTTCTAGCGTGGGTTTCGGCGACGAATCATTACATACTAATTTTGGCTCTAAAAACCTTAATCCTTCCCCGGAACATCCTTTTGGGACAGATTGGATGGGAAGGGACATGTTCATAAGAACTCTAAAGGGACTTGGTTCAAGTATACTGATTGGAGCTTTTGCTTCTACAATTAGTACTATACTGGCCATAATTTTAGGCTTACTCTCAAGTGCAGGAAAGATAGCAGATTCCTTTATCGCCTGGTTAGTAGATTTATTTCTTTCAATCCCCCACCTTCTTTTAATAATCCTGATTTCCATAGGATTCGGAGGAGGAGCAACAGGAGTCATTATTGGAGTTGCATTAACGCATTGGACAGGCTTAACAAGGGTTGTAAGAGCAGAAATTAAGCAGCTAAAAACCCAGGAATATATCCATATATCCAGAAATCTTGGTAAGTCAAAATGGTGGATAGCTACAAAACATATTCTGCCTCATTTAATTCCTCAAATTTTATTAGGCACGATTTTAATGTTTCCACATGCTATTTTACATGAAGCTTCAGCTACATTCCTGGGTTTTGGACTTTCACCCCACGAACCGGCAATTGGTATCATTTTATCAGAGTCTATGAAGTACCTCTCGGCAGGATACTGGTGGCTTGCATTTTTCCCGGGATTATCCCTGTTAATTGTAGTTCTGGCATTTGATATGATTGGAGAAAATTTAGGAAAGCTGATGGACCCAAAAAATGCTCACGAGTAAAGTTCACATGAGTAAATTTCACCGGGTATCGGTTGAGATATTTTTTGCCTGAATGGCAAGTACAGATCTTAGATTTAAAAGGTGTGGAATATGGGAAATATGGGAAATAAAACTGAAATAAATGCTAAAGGAAAGAAGGAGACTGAAGCTCTATTAAAAGTAGAAGACCTTTCCCTTTCTTTCATTCAATATGCTTCCGGACTCAGGCAAACTGAGTTAAAAGTAATCTGCAATTTGAGCATAGAAGCTTACAGAGGTGAAATTTTAGCCGTTGTTGGTTCGAGCGGGTCCGGTAAAAGTCTTCTGGCACATGCAATTTTAGGGATATTACCTTCAAACGCGAAACTTGATGTGAAAATGGAATACAATGGCAAGAAACTCACTCAGGAGATTAAAGAAGAAATCAGGGGGAAAGAAATAGCTCTGATCCCTCAATCTACAACCTACCTGGACCCTTTAATGAGGATCTCTAATCAGGTAATAGGATGTGTTGAAGAAAAAAATGAAGGCTTAATGAAGAAGGTCCAGAGAGAAATTTTTCAGAGATACGATTTAAAGCCAGATGTTGACAGAATGTTCCCTCATGAGTTATCAGGAGGCATGACCAGAAGAGTTCTGGTTTCTACTGCCGTAATGAGCTCTGCAAAGCTCATAATTGCAGATGAACCAACTCCGGGCCTGGATGAAAAAACTTTGAATGAAACCTTGAGTTACTTCAAAGACATGGCAAATAAAGGGTGTGCAGTGATACTTATAACTCATGATATAGAAGCTGCATTAAAAATCTCTGATAAAATTGCAATCTTCTATGCAGGTACGGTTTTAGAAGTAGCTAATGTTGAAGATTTTAAAAATAACGGGGAAAATTTAAGGCACCCATACACCCGGGCACTCTGGAATGCCCTTCCCCAGAACAATTTCCTGGCAATTAAAGGCCATCAACCAATGCAGGATGAAGTCATTGACGGATGTATTTTTTATGAAAGGTGTTCCAAAAAGAATGAACTTTGCTCTAAAGGCATCCCTCAATTTAAAACTATCAACGGAGGAGTTGTGAGGTGCAATAATGTGTCTTAAAGGCGAAAATATAAGTTTCGGGTATAAAAAAAACAATTTGATCTTAAATAATGTGAATATATCTGTAGACCGTGGAGAAGTACTGGGTCTAATCGGGGACAGTGGAAGTGGTAAATCAACCCTCTGTAAAATATTGGCTGGTTATGAAAATGACTATCAGGGAAATGTAAGTATCGACGGAAAAGAAATTCCCTCAAAAGGATATAACCCGGTCCAGTTAGTCTTTCAACACCCGGAAAAAGCTGTAAACCCTAAATGGAAAATGAAAGACATTTTAAATGAAGGACATATTGTTCCCCAGGATATTTTAGATTCATTCGGAATAAAAAAGAGCTGGCTTAATAGATGGCCAAATGAGCTTTCCGGAGGAGAACTTCAAAGGTTTGCCCTTGCAAGGGCTTTAAGCCCTGAAACTAAATTTTTAATCGCTGATGAAATAACTACAATGGTAGATGCCATTACTCAAGCCCAAATCTGGAGTATAGTTCTGGATATAGTCAAAGAGCTGAATATCGGAGTACTGGTTGTAAGTCACGAAAAAAAATTAATTAAAAGGCTATGTAATGATGTCGTTTATTTTAATGATATAAATAAAGTTTGACTGTAAAACGCCCTACCTTTATATGAAGAAGCTTAAACTCGTAGATTTAGGTTTGTTCATGTCCCTTATGCATTGAATACACCTCATGTCTGAGAATGTCCCATCAGGTACCCTCCAAAACCTGTGACCCAGAGCAGGATCGGATATGCTATCCACCGCTCAAGCCCTCCGAGCCCAAAGGCTGAAAAAGGGCTTGCCTCTCCCATGATGTAGTAAAGAAACAGGTCAAGAAGTGCGATTCCTCCGAGTATGACTGAGAAATAGCTAAGTGGTGCTCTCTCGATCCTGGAGCTTGTAATTGCGGATATGCCTCCCATAACGAAAGCCATCAGGGCAAAAATTCCGTGTATATCCCCATAGCTCCCGTTGAAAATCCCAACTCCCAGGACTCCGATCCCGAATAAGCCAAGAGGGATCGTGACCGCCTGCTTCCTGAATGCACGGTGAATGCAGTAGGCAGAAGCGGTGATTAAGAGGCCTGTTACAGCCATTGCAGCACTGAAGATGGTTGAAGACGGTTGTATTATAATACTGTTGGGCGGATCGGTTGCACCCAGGTCGCTTATCATGTTCTGTGACGTGCTATACCCGGGATAAAGCGTCTCAGCCGTGATAATCCCGAGGAAAGCCAGCACGCCTGCAATGAATAGGAGTGCTCCTGCAATGTTTTCGTACCGCATACGAGAATGTGATCTGTCAACCATGGCAATCTGATAAACCAAGGGGGGTGAGGGTATTTAGGGGTTGTGTTGGGGGGATTCCGGTCAGTAATAATAATTTCAGATACTTTTAACAATTTCAGATACTTTTAACAATTTCAGGTACTTTTAACAATTCCAGGTACTTTTAACAATTTCAAATACTTTTAACAATTTCAGATACTTTTAACAATTTCAGATACTTTTAACAATTCCAGGTACTTTTAACAATTCCAGATACTTTTAACAATTTCAAATACTTTTAACAATTTCAGATACTTTTGATTTCTTCTTGTTTCCCTGTAAAGGCTGTATATTACCATTGAAATGATAGGGATTAGCCCTTCTTTCGCCCTAATAAGGGTAAATATTAATTCGTAAATCTAAAGAGCATTAATCGACTTTCTTATCATAAAAACAGTCATGAAAACTTTTTAAAATTAAGAGTGAAATGGTTTTTTTGATTCGCTCATAGATCTCTTTTCTGCAGGCGGTTTTCAGAAATCTCTTCTGCAAACTCTGGATATAAAGTGTTCTTTTTGTTGAGAGAGTGTCATCATTTGAATAGATACAGTTATATATTAGAAGTGCGATGTAGATGTATTGAAAATAAAGAGAAGTATACTCATCTGTTGTTAAAAAACCAATTTTTGTTTTTAAACAAAGAGCTCTATACAATCTTATTTTTAAACTATTAACAAAAACTAAAACAAAGGTGAAACAAATATGGCTTTTAATGACAGAAATAACTTCGGTGGTAACAATTTCGGCGCTCCTAGAGAAATGCACAAGACAATCTGTTCAGACTGTAAAGCTGAGACAGAAGTGCCTTTCAAACCTGACCCAGAAAGACCTGTTTACTGCAGGGACTGTCTTCCTAACCACAGGACACCCAGAGAAAACCGCAGATATTAAGCGCCCAAATTTCATATTGGGATCACAGGAAATTTGATATTTCCTGGGAGTTGCGATGTAATCGCAACCGCATGAGGTCCGTTTCGCTTTGCTCAAGCGGACTAATTCTTTTACTTTTTTAAAATACACTATAGTCGGAATATACTTTTTCTCTTTACCTGTAATCTTTTGCAGCTTTGAAGATTTGCAGCTTGAGAATTAGCACTTTACAGGGCCGATAAGTTTTGCTTATCGTAAGTCTTCATTGAGGTGCTGTTTCCGAGTTAAAGTTAAAAACTGTTAGCCAAATTCTTTTTTCATTGGATATATCCGACAATGGATTGCTATATAATAAATGAAACTTCCTCTATTTTCAATTCAATTAAAATATATTTTTCCTACCGACGGTTTGCCCCAATCGTCCTCGAATCTTTTTTAAAAATCTGAGATCTAGAAAAACTGAGAGCCTTTGCAGGTCTAGAAGTAGCAATTTCCAGACCTGATCATTTTTGCCCTTCATAGATAGATTTCCCTCTGGGCTGTTTTTTAGATAATCAAGATGATTTGTGGCATGGAATAGCTGTTTTCAAATCATGTTGAAAATTTTTCAAGTAATCCTGGTTTCAAAAGTTATCAAAAAATGGGCTGTTATCTCCTTTGAAATCCATGTCTAAAATGAGTTATCTCATTTGAGAGAGTGTATATTCATTTGTATAGATGCATTTATATAATTTGACTGTGTAGTATATGTATTGAAAATAAAGAGATGTATAATCTGTTATTAAAAACCAATTTTTGTTTTTAATCTAAGGGTCTATACAATCTTATTTTTAAATTATTGACTATCCGCTAAAGCGGAGGTGAAACGAAAATGGCTTTTAATGACAGAAATTTCAGGGGAAATTCCGGAGGTTTCCGCGGTAACAGCGGACCAAGGGAGATGACAAAAGTAACCTGTTCTGACTGCGGTGTTGAGACTGAAGTACCATTCAAACCCACCGAAGGCAGGCCAGTATACTGCAGGGAATGTCTTCCTAACCACAGGAAATTCTAAAAATAATCGCATCGGGTGTTAATTTTGTAATTAATTTTATATTTTTTTATTTAATTTTATATTAACGCCTGATTCATCTTTTTGTTTTTTGGTTTATTCTCTTTGTTTCTTTACTTATTTCCGCCTCGTGCGGTAGGGGAAAGTAAGAATAAACCGGCATTGAGACTGAGAACCTGTACTAATTATTCAATATTGAACTATACAAAAATAAAAATCCATTAAAGAGGAATTAATTTGGCAAACTACAGAAGCACAATTAGAAAAAGAAAATTAGGAACCACAAAACCAGTAAACTCAGGAGATACCTCTGAAGTATCCAGGGTACGAACCCCCCGCAAGGACAGAAATGAAGTCCTGGCAACGGTTGCGAGTTTACTCGGCTCGAAAAGGGTAACACTTCAGTGTATGGACGGCATTGTCCGCATGGGCCGGATTCCGGGGTCTAAAAAGAAGAGAATGTGGATCCGTGAAGGGGATGTTGTTATAGCCAATCCCTGGGAAGTCCAGGACTCCAAAGCCGAAGTAACCTGGAAATACACAAGGCCCCAGGTTGAATGGCTTGAGCGGAAAGGTTACATTAAGTACTGATTTAAAGGCATCAGAATAAAGATGCCTGATAAAGGTATCTGAATAAAGGTATCTGAATAAAGGTGTCTGAAAAAGATGCCTGAAATCCATATTTTACTTTTCTGCAGGAGCGCGTCTATGTTGAAGCGGACAAGGTCCTATAGACGACAATTTATTTAACGACAACTTATTTAACGACAACTTATTTAACGACAACTTATTTCTATATTTCACTCTGTAATATTTATTATTACTAAAGAAGGACGCTGAAATTTTTGTTATTCTCTCTTATTTCGATACGAATATATTTTTCCTGCCGGTGGTCTGCCTCACTCTTTCCCTGATCCTTTTGTAGATATTGAGATCTCGAAAACCTGCGAGCTTTTTTAGATTTAGAAGAAGCACTTTGCAGGCCCGATAAGCTTTGTCCTTTATCCATAATCAGCCAGAATTAGAATTTCAGCACTTTTATCTGTTCCAGAACCTGGTCTGGAAGTTGTTCTCTCATTTGAAAGAGTGTGCTTTCATTTGTATGGACATATTTATATATTATGGATGCTATGTATGTGTGTTGATAAATAAAGAGACGTATACTCATCTGTTATTAAAAACCAATTTTTGTTTTTAATCAAAGAGTTCTATACAATCTTATTTTAAAACAATTAACTAACAACTAAACCAAAGGTGAAACAAATATGGCTTTTAATGACAGAAACTTCAGAGGAAATTCTAATTTCGGCGCTCCCAGAGAAATGCACAAGACAACCTGTTCAGACTGTAAAGCTGAGACAGAAGTGCCTTTCAAACCTGACCCGGAAAGACCTGTTTACTGCAGGGATTGTCTTCCTAACCACAGGACACCCAGAGAAAACAGATACTAAGTGTTATTTGTGTAACTGAGTTTACATT
>NZ_JJQY01000041.1:0-11335 GCF_000979295.1 Methanosarcina sp. 1.H.T.1A.1
GACGGCATACGAGATAGGAGTCCGTCTCGTGGGCTCGGAGATGTGTATAAGAGACAGGTCCTGTACCCAGTACCCGGGGGCTTTTTCCAGAGTCGTATCCCCGCAGATCAGGATTGCGAGAGGAGCTTCCCTGCACATACCGGCATAGGGGCTGAACGTGGGAATTTCATCGAGGATTTTCCGGTCATCGATAAGAATAAAGACCCAGGGCTGGGCATTAACTGCGGATGGAGCACTCATTGCAGCTCTCAGCAGTTCGGTAACAAGCTCCCTCGGAACTGGCCTGTCGGTATATTTTCGAATGCTTCGGCGAGTGTGGATTGCTTCAAGAGTTTCCATATTCGGACTCCTTATTTATTCCTGAAAGAGCTCTAAAAGAGCCGGGCGAGGAAATGCCTCTTCAGGTTTCTCTCGCCCTGGTTTGTTTTCTTTCCTGTTTTATTTTTCTTTATTTGAACAGGTTAAGGCCTGTGTTTTTCGCTTTTTCCATAAGTTCTAAATTGTCCTTTACTTCTCCGGGAGCGTGATATCCCACTCCCACAAGGGTATCCTTTATTTCCATGGCCATGACGCCGGAAATTTGCCCTCCGAATTCTTCATAGACACTTTTGAAAGCTGTGGGCTCAGGCGCTCCCTGAACTCCTACAATCACAGCCTTTTTCCCGGCAGGGAGACGGGGGGAGAAATCAGCGTTTATAAGGGAATAGCAGCGGTCAAGGAAGAGCCGCATCTGGCCTGTAAACTGGGCAAAGTAAATCGGGGAGCCGAATACAACACCGTCAGCTGCTGCAATCTCATTGAATACTTCCACAAGGTCGTCTTCAAGCTTGCATTCTTCGTGGGCCTTGCAATAGTTGCAGCCCTGGCAGCCTCTGTAGTTCATTTCATTGAGGAAGAAGGTCCGGGTTTCGGCACCTGCTTCTGCTGCGCCTTCGAGGACCTGCTGGACAAGGACATTTGTATTTCCATTCTTTCGGGGACTTCCAACAATACCTATAACTTTCATTTTTACACCTTTTATCTGTTAATTTGAGTCTCTTTTAACAAAATAGAGTCTCTTCTGTCAGTAACGTGTATTTGCTGATATTTAATTTACACCAACTATACTTATATACCATACATGCAATCCGGATACTTAGTAACAAAAAGGATAGTATGAAAGCTTATGGTTAGTGAAGCAAAAAATAATAAACACTATAATTGTCCTGTTGAAGCGACTCTGGACGTAATAGGCGGCAAATGGAAACCCCTTATCCTCTGGCAGTTGAGAGCAGAGAAACTGCGGTTTTCAGGGCTCCAGCAAAGCATGCAGGGGATTTCTCCCAAAATGCTCACAAAACAACTTCGTGAACTTGAAGAAGATGGGCTTGTCCTCAGGGAGATTTATCCTGAAATCCCACCCAGGGTTGAATACTCTCTGACAGAATTTGGAAAAACTGTGCTTCCGGTTCTGGATGCGCTCTGTGAATGGGGAAATGGGTACCTCGGCAGGGAGTGCATTCTTGATAAAAAAGAGGGCGTAAAAACCGCTGATGTGGTTTCGCAGCAACTTTCGCAGTAACTGTTCTTTAGGAGCGGTCAATTCCTGCAAGCAGGTCAATTCCCTGCAGTCGGGTCAATTTTCATAGGGTCAATTTTCATATTTTCTCCTGCTTTAGCAAGCAGCTTGAACTCCCGGATAACCATAATCAGGGTTACCGTAAAAGCCAGGACATCTGCAAGCGGGAAGGCTGCCCAGACACCGAAGAGGTCCAGGTATTTAGGGAGTACAAGCACCAGGGGAATCAGGAAAAGTATCTGCCTGCACATGGACAGGAAAAGAGACGGTTTTGCTTTGCCCAGAGCCTGATAGAGTGCTGCTCCAACTACCTGGAATCCAATAAGCGGGGTTGCAAGCACCACTATCCTCACAGCACTTTTTCCCTCGGCTATCAACTGCAGGTTCCTGCTGAAAATCCCGAAAAGCTGCTCCGGAAACAGGTAAAGTATCAGGAACCCTGTAACAGACATAACTGTGGTAGTGAGGATGGCAAGTTTTACAGTTTCCCTGACGCGTTCAAAGTTTTTTGCCCCGTAATTGAAGCCCACTATCGGCTGAAGTCCCTGGATAATTCCGAACATGGGCATGAGTGTAAACATCAGGAGCCTGTTGATTATCCCGAACACGGCAATGGCTATGTCTCCTCCGTAGAAGGCAAGGAGGTTGTTCAGGATTATTACCATGAAACTCCCTGAAAAGTTTCTGGCAAAAGGGGACACCCCTATGGCAAGGACTTCTTTTATGATTTTGCTGTCCGGTTTGAGGTCAGCAGGGTGGAGTCTGAGTGTACTTTTTCCGCTCAGGAAGTAACGGATAACATAAAGCACTCCTATTGCCTGTGCCAGTACGGTTGCAATGGCAGCTCCCCTTATTCCCATCCCGAAGCTAAAAATAAAGATTGGGTCAAGCACAACATTGAGGCCGCCGGAGATGAGCATGGAGTTCATGGCGACCTTTGCGTTTCCTTCGGAACGGATCACAGCGTTTGTCACCATTGCAAGAGAAAAAAGGATAGTACCGTAAAGGATTACTTCCAGGTATTCAAGTGCATAAGGGAGAATAGTATCAGTCGCCCCGAAAATTTTCAGGAGC
The DNA here is from genome assembly GCF_000979295.1 of Methanosarcina sp. 1.H.T.1A.1. Taxonomy (NCBI): domain Archaea; kingdom Methanobacteriati; phylum Methanobacteriota; class Methanomicrobia; order Methanosarcinales; family Methanosarcinaceae; genus Methanosarcina; species Methanosarcina sp. 1.H.T.1A.1. The sequence continues at coordinate 2,633 of NZ_JJQY01000041.1, forward strand.
GGTACGATATATATAAGCCCTGCTCCTGTTATCAGGAAGCTCGAAAACAGGGAAAGGAAGATCAGGTTTGCAAATATTTTTTCGGCTTTTTTCGGCTCTCTCTCCCCAAGGCGGCGAGATATGATGGACGCACCCCCGATGCCGATAGCAAGGCTTACAGCCATTCCGATCATCTGGATTGGGAATGCAACTGCAATTCCTCCGATTGCCTGGATGCTTTCGGCCCCATAGGCCCTGCCTACGAATACCGTATCCACGAGGTTGTAGAAGGCCTGCATCAGCATTCCTATGGTTGCGGGTACTGACATTTTAAAAAGAAGTTTTCCGATTTTTTCGTCTGCCAGCATCCGGCTTCTTTCATCCATCCTTTAATTCCTCTGAACTGTTTCCGCATATTAATTCTAATTGTTTTTTATATTAAAGTATGAAACTTACAAGAACAGTTAATTGAATATAGTCTTATCGGCTTTATGGTTTATACCATGAAGTCTGAAGATAAGGCAGGAAAAAAACTTCATCTGGCTGTCTTTCTTCTGTCTTTCATCTATCTTTCGTCTGTCTTCGGATAACTGGTCAAGCAATAACACCTCACTCAACAAGTAAAAATAAATCCTCTCCCTCTGTGTTGGTATAGTACCAGGAATTCATTTTTATCTGGTTTATCCGGTGGACAGTATAAATGATTCTCGGAAAAATAGTTCTCCGAAAATAGGCCTCAAAAATAACTCTCAAAACGGGTTTCAAAATATTTATCTACTGTTGTTGAGGATAGTTCATCACGGTTCTTAAAGATGGTTAATGACAGTTCTCAGAAAGATATTCAGAGAAACTATATGTTCCTAAGAGAAACTGTATGTTCTCCAGTATACTAAATAAATTAATAAATTTTCAAAATGATTAAATTCCGATGGACTGTTCGGGGTTCAGGAAACCGGAGAGGTATCAGGGTTAAGCGTATGATGCAAAAGAACGGATACATGCGATATTTTACAAAACAAAGTTGCTACCCAAATCAGGCAGAAGCCATGGAGAAGATTCACTCTGCCCTCCTGCATGAGAAAATAGTGCTTTTTGAGGGGGCGTGCGGGACAGGCAAGACTCTAAGTTCACTTGCTCCTGCCCTTCACGTGGGTAAGAAGCTCAACAAGGTCGTAATCATAGTCACGAATGTCCACCAGCAGATGGTCCAGTTTATCCATGAGACCAGGGATATCAACAGGGACAACAGCATAAAAACAATTGTTTTCAAGGGCAAGACTTCCATGTGTCCCGAGAACCTCGACTATGAAGAGTGCAAACTAAAAGGGGAAAACACCTACGACTTACTTGAGTTTGAGAGGGAAGTTTCTTCGAAGGAAAAAGAACTCAAAGATGCCTCCGAAAAACACAAACGGACAAAAGACCCTTCCCTCTACGCCCTCAGGAACGAGCTTGAAAAAGAAATTGAGGAAGCCCGAAAAAAGGCTCAGTCTTTGAGAAACCACTCCTGCCCAAAGCTTTATGAGGTCCTCAAGTACGAAGGAAATGAATTTTCCTCCTGGCTCTTTTCCGATGTAAGAAGCCCCGAAGAAGTTATGGAATATGCGGAAGACCGGGACATGTGCGGGTATGAGCTGCTTAAAAAGGAACTCAAAAACACAGAACTTCTTATCTGCAATTTCCATCATGTGCTCAGTGCTGACATCTTCATGACCCTCCTTAAATGGCTTGAGCGAGACCCTGAAGATATCATTCTTATCTTTGATGAAGCTCACAACATTGAGGCTTCAGCCCGTTCCCATTCCTCCGTAATGCTTTCCGAAATAACCATTGAAAAAGCCCTTTCCGAGGTCGGGGAGATTCCTGAGCCTGACAGTTCTCCTATGTTCGGGGGAGGCTCCGGACAGGGTCTCGGGATTCCTCTTGACCAGGACTATGCCTCCCGGATCTACGCAAAAAGGCTTTTTTCCTGTTTGCTGACCTCTATCAGGGATACTTATGACTCAAAGTTGAAGTTCGGGGAGAGGAACAGGCTTGGAAAACACTGGCAGGACATTCAGATTAGCGATCCTTATGAGCGCCTCGATGTCCTGAAAGTTCGTTTTTTGCGGGATGCAAAGGTAGAAGGGTTTGCAGACGAAGAAAAGGTTCTGACCCGGCTGCGGGAAATCGGAGAGTTCGGAGGCAGGCTGGAAGAGATTTATGCTGAAAACTACAAAAAAGGGCTTCTTTCCGTTCCCAAGCGTTCCCAGATCCGTTATGTTGCAGATTTTCTTTCTTCCTATCTTGTGCTTTCGGACAGGCAGAACTATTATCCGATCCTGAACATGCGCAGGGACTTTAAAAGCGACAGGGTAGTCGGCAGGCTTGAACTTTTCACCTGCATTCCCAAAAATGTGACCCAACCGTTGCTTGATTCCGTTTATTCGGCAGTGCTGATGTCGGCTACACTTCGACCTTTTGAGATGGTAAAATCCACACTGGGAATTACCCGGGAAGTGGAAGAAATCACCTATGGGACCACCTTTCCACCGGAAAGAAGGCTTACTCTTGCAGTTTCAGTCCCTCCCCTCTTTGCAAAAAACAGGGACAGCCCTGAAACCCTGGAAAGTTTGAAAGAAGCGCTTCTTGCTGCCACTGCTGCATCGCCCGGGAATGTGGTCGTTTATTTCCAGAGCTATGCGGAAGCCCTCCGCTATAAAAAACTCCTTGAGCCCGAACTTTCGATCCCTATTTTCCTTGATGAGGTCGGGGTCTCAGCCCAGGAGATCAGACAGGAGTTTTTCAAAATCGGGGAGCAGGGAGGAAAAGCTTTGCTCATAACCTATCTCTGGGGAACATTGAGCGAAGGCGTTGATTTCAGAGACTCCCGCGGCAGAACCGTGATCGTTGTAGGTGTAGGATACCCGGCTCTGAATGACAGGATCAAAGCTGTGGAGTCGGCATATGATACGGTTTTCAACTGTGGCGATGGCTGGGAGTTTGCAGTCCAGGTGCCAACGACCAGGAAGGTAAGACAGGCAATGGGAAGAGTTGTCCGCTCTCCGGGAGATTTCGGGGTAAGGATCCTCCTTGATGCCCGCTACCAGGGCTCCCAGATGCGTAAGCTGGGCAAATTTTCGGTATTCGGATACTTCCCTCCTGAAGAGAGTAGAGAGTTTCTCGATGTAGCTCCAAGGGATGTGGGAAGCCTGGTAGAAGAGTTTTTTGCAAATGTAGTGCCCTATTCCCCTGAAAAAAAGGAGCCGGAATCTCCGGCTTCAAGTCGGCTGGAGTTCGGGAGCCTTGCAGAAAAGCTCTGAATAGGACATAGTCCCATTACTCCAGCCTTTTAAATTTACTTTCGTTGAATCCCTGTTTTTTCTTATTTTTTATTTTCTTACTCTTGCTTTTATCGCTCTTTTCCCTGTTAAACTGACTTCACAGTACTCTCAGGCCTTTGACACTACTATGTAGTTGTATTTTGTTACCGAAGTGCTGCCTGCTGCATTGGTTACTGTTAGTTTTATCGTGTAAGTTCCTGCTGCTGAATATATGTGCTTCGGATTCTGGAGCGTTGAGGACGTTCCGTCTCCGAAATTCCAGTTCCATGCAGTAGGCGAACCTGAGCTACTGTCCTTAAAGTACACAGTCAGGGGCGCAGTTCCCGTTCTTGGAGAGCCCCAGCAGTTTATTACTGGTTTTTGTGCCGTTGTCCCTGCAGTTATATAACTGGACTTTGTTGCCGTATTGCTTCCTGCAGCATTAGTTACTGTAAGCGTTACGGTGTAGGTTCCTGCTGTTGAATATGTATGTGTTGGGCTCTTCTGAGTCGAACTTGTTCCGTCTCCGAAATTCCAGCTCCATGCTGTGGGTGTACCTGTGCTTGTGTCAGTGAAAGCCACATTCATGGGTGTATTTCCGGAAGTTGGAGATGCCGAAAACGCAGCAATCGGTGTTTGTGCAGCTGTTCCTGTCACTACAATATAATTGTACTTTGTCATTGTAGTACTGCCTGCCGCATTGGTTGCTGTCAGCTTTATCACGTAATTTCCTGCTGTTGAATATGTGTGTTTTGGGTTCTGGTCTGTTGAACTTGTTCCGTCTCCGAAATCCCAGTTCCACGCAGTAGGTGTTCCTGTAGTAATGTCTTTAAAGGTTACAGTCAGCGGCGCATTTCCTGATCTTGGGGTGCCCCAGAAGTTTACGACTGGTTTTTGTGCCGTTGTCCCTCCAGTTATTGCGGTTATATAACTGGACTTTGTCACCGTATTGCTGCCTGCAGCATTAGTTGCCGTAAGCGTTACTGTGTAGGTTCCTGCTGTCGAATATGTATGTGTTGGACTCTTCTGAGTTGAACTGGTTCCGTCTCCGAAATTCCAGCTCCATGCTGTGGGTGTACCTGTGCTTGTGTCAGTAAAGGTCACATCCAGAGGTGCATTTCCGGAAGTCGGAGATGCCGAAAACGCAGCAACAGGAGTTTGTGCAGCTGTTCCTGTCACTGTTGTGTAATAATACTTTGTTAGCGTATTACTGCCTGCCGCATTGGTTGCTGTCAGTTTAATCGTGTAGCGTCCTGCTGCTGAATATGTGTGTTTCGGGTTCTGTTCCGTTGAATTAGTTCCGTCTCCGAAATCCCAGTTCCACGCAGTAGGCGATCCTGTAGTAATGTCCTTAAAGGCCACACTCAGCGGCGCATCTCCTGATCTCGGAGAGCCCCAGAAGTTTACGACTGGCTTTTGTGCCGTTGTCCCTGCAGTTATATAACTGGACTTTGTTGCCGTATTGCTGCCTGCAGCATTAGTTACTGTAAGCGTTACTGTGTAGGTTCCTGCTGTTGAATATGTGTGTTTTGGGTTCTGATCTGTTGAAGTAGTCCCGTCTCCGAAATTCCAGCTCCATGCTGTGGGAGTTCCTGTACTGCTGTCAGTAAAGGTCACATCCAGCGGTGCATTTCCGGAAGTAGGAGATGCCGAAAACGCAGCAACTGGCGTTTGCGCCGCTGCGGTCCCTACACTTATATAATTGGATTTTGTCACCGTGTTGCTGCCTGCTGCATTAGTTACTGTAAGCGTTACAGTGTAAGTTCCTGCTGAGGAGTATTTGTGTACCGGGTTCTGGACTGCTGAATTAGTCCCATCTCCAAAATTCCAGTTCCATGCAGTGGGAGTTCCTGTACTTGTGTCCGTAAATAGGACATTCAGCGGCGCGTTTCCTGAAGTAACATTGCTGTTGAAGCTTGCAATAGGAGTTTGTGCAGCTGTTCCTGTCACTGTTATGTAATAGTACTTTGTTAGCGTATTACCGCCGGCTGCATTGGTTGCTGTCAGCTTTATCGTGTAACGGCCTGCTGCTGAATATGTGTGTTTTGGGTTCTGTTCCGTTGAATTAGTCCCGTCTCCGAAATCCCAGTTCCATGCTGTGGGGGATCCTGTAGTAATGTCCTTAAAGGTTACAGTCAGCGGCGCATCTCCTGATCTCGGAGAGCCCCAGTAATTTACGACTGGTTTTTGCGGGGCTGTTACTTTTATATAATCCGCTTTTGTTTTCGTGTCGTTTCCAGCCGCATTGCTTGCTGTAAGTGTTACTGTGTAACTTCCGGCTGCTGAATAGGTATGCACTGGATTTTTCTGGGTTGAATATGTCCCGTCTCCAAAACTCCAGTTCCATGCAGTGGACGTTCCTGTGCTTGCATCAGTAAATAAAACATTCAACGGCGCGTTTCCTGAGGTAACATTGCTGCTGAAGTCCGCATCAGGGGCTGCAGGGTTGGAAGGGGTTACAAGAGGCAGGTAATCTGAGTATATGCTGTTTGGTATACTGTACGCGGAATCGGAAATTCCATCTCCATCCGCATCCACTGCGGTATTGGAAAAGCCTGAACCATCGGGTTTTCCCCAGAAGTTTCCTCCAATATAGCTTCCATGGATAATATTTTTGCCTGCGGCTTTTGCGGTATTATAAGCGTTTCCGGTTCCGCTTTTAATGATCATATCGGTGTTATTGAAGTAGTTGTTATAAATGAGGTTTCTATCGCTCAGACCGCAAACATACATGCCATAAGCACTGTTCGAAGTAACAGTGTTGCCTGAAAGGGTATTGCCGTCAGAAGAACCAACATGGATGCCGCGGGCGTCGTTAGAAGCCGTATTTCCGGAAATGGTATTGCCGCTGGAGCTCCCAAGCACAATTCCATACACCCCGTTATTTGTAACTGTATTTTTCGAGACGGAGCATCCTTTAGAACTCACGAGATAAATTCCACGCCCGTTGCTCATGAGCTTGTTATTCTCAATTATACAGTTATTGCATCCGGACAGATAGATTCCTGAATAGCTGGATCCGCTTGCTCCAATAGCTTTAATCCCGCTAATTTTTACATTATCTGCCTGTACGGAAAGTACATTTATAGTTGAACTTTTAGCTTTAATTATTGTATTATCAGGGTTTCCGGACTCAGACCTGATAGTGAGACCACCTGTAGATATTTTTATATTTTCGGTATAGGTCCCGGGTTTTATGGTAATTACATCACCTGAAGCTGCATTGTTTACGGCAGTCTGTATTGAACTTCCTGGCTGGACAATTATCTCTGCCGCTGCTCCAATACCTGAAATTAATGAGAATATGATAAATATTCCTAATAATGTGATTAATTTATTTCTAATTTCCAATTCCTCCATCCATTCAAGAAAGTTAGGGGTGAAATCTGTATCAGGGGCGAAAATTGTATTATTAGTAATTCATGAAAACATGCACTCAATGTCCAATGAATGTACAAATGTAAAGCTCTGCGTTTGCGCTGAATTTATCTAAAATCCAGAGTAAAATCCCTGTGTCAATCAATTTAACTACGCGGGAATGTATATAAATAAATATAAATATACTGATTTAATCTAATACTTATATAAAAATATAAAACAGCATGCTGCTCAGTAAAGTAATAGTTCAGTTGTAAGGCAAGAATTAGTATTTTAACTTCGTTAAACAGCTATCCTTATTACATCCTTCTCTTTTTTATTATTAGTAGTCCGTCTCTTTCAAAACAGGCAATAATATGCTCTTGATGGGTTGCTATTCAAAAATTATTATTTATGAGGAAACCGGGGCTCTATGTATCTATCTGGATTAAGAAACTATATGGATTCAGAAATTAAGAAATCAAGTTAAAATGCTGAGAAAACTGAATATGTAAAAAATAAGATTTGTAGATAATGGGATTTGTAGATAATGGGATTTGTAGAAAATGAGATGAAGGGATAAACCCCTCATCAATCGCTTTTCTGTATCAAAGCTTGACATTTAGCTTTGATTTGATTTGATTTGATTTGATTTGATTTGATTTGATTTGATTTCCTTTCTTTTGTATTCTTTTAGCTTTTCTACTTTCTTTTATACAGGAAAACTGCAAGCACGCAGGCTATCACGTAGACGATTTCAAATCCTGGAGCCTTTGTATCTTCTCCCTGTGGAGAGCTCTGTTCAACTTCCTCTCCTATACTTTTCATATCTTCTCTCTCAATGGAGCGAATTTCCTGTCCAGGCTCTGTTTCTGCTGTAGCTTCTTCTGAGAGGCTTTTTGCCTTACCTGTTATTGCAAAGGAAGAGAAGCCCGGGACCTCGGCAGTGAAGTACAGGAATTTCTCGTCTTCCCCTGAGAGGGTAACTGGCAGCTGCACCCAGGCTTTGTCTTCGTACCTGTTCAGGGCAATTGAAGCCTTATCTATCCTTTTATCCTCCATCCAGGTCTTTTCAACCTTGAAACAGATGATAGGGTTTTCTATATTCTTTGAGGTTGCATACCCGCTGTTTCCTACCCAGACGTTAAAGGACTTGTAGACCTCTCCTTCAGGCAGTTTGGAAACAAGTGCAGACTTATTTTTTAATTCCTCGGTAATCGTTGTGGTCTTGCCAGCTGTCTTTTTTGCATCAAAGCTCACATAGACAACACAGGTTGCGTTCTTTGTGAAATCAAACTTTACGGCCTTGTCATTTGTTATGTAAACCTGTGAAAGCTCTTTGGTTTCAACGTTTCTTGCAGGTTCAGGGGAACCACCGCCACCACCGCTGCTTCCTCCGCTGCTGTGGCTGCTTCCTCCGGAACTGCTCTCTTTCAACACCTCTATTTCGAGAGTTTTTGAAACCGTGCCATTTTCATTGGTTGCGAGCAGATTTACGGTATAGGTTCCCGGGGCTGTGTACACATAAACTACAGTACTGGAGCTCACGTCAGCCACTCCATCATTGTTAAAATCCCACCCGATCTCAGTTGCTTTTTGTGAGAGGTCTGTAAAGAGGACCTCAAGGGGAGCATAGCCGCTCGTAACATTCGCACTGAAGTCTGCAACAGGAAGACCTTTATCCTCTTCTGCCTCCAGCACTTTTATTTCGATAGTTTTTGAAGCTGCACCGTTTTCGTTGCTTACCGTCAGGGTAACGGTATAGTCTCCCGGAACTTCATACACATAAACCGGACTCTGGTCGGTGGAGTCTGGCTGTCCGTTGTTGTCAAAATCCCAGTTCCACGAAACTGTATTTTGTGAAAGATCGGTAAACTGGACAGTAAGAGGAGCAGGGCCCTGAATAGCATTGGTGCCGAAATCTGCAACAGGAAGTACTGGTTCAGGTACAGGTTCAGAGTTTTGAAGAACAGTTATTGCACCGGTTTTTGAAGTCTGACCGTTTGAATTGCTTACTGTAAGCGTTACCGTGTAAGTTCCTGCTGAGGAGTATGTGTGTACAGGG
>NZ_JJQY01000137.1:0-11112 GCF_000979295.1 Methanosarcina sp. 1.H.T.1A.1
GACCACCCGAAGTCTACACTGCTCTTAAAGGTCAGGGGGTTAGTCCATTACTTGGCAGGGAAAACCAAAGAGCTTGATTTTGTTAGCCCTGAGTTTGGGGGTTAAGGTTTAAGAAAAGCTTTAAGTTTTAAGATTGTGGGGTTAAATTTTAAGGTTAAGGGGTTAAAGAAAAAAACTAAATGTCTTTTTACAAAAAATGTTTTTACCTTTTGTTAATAATTCAACTTCAGATGACACAATTGTTGTTGAGTTTGGAACTTACTCTCAGAGCGTCACTAAATAATGCTTATGACGAGGGCTAAATTGAAACAAAAAAACAACTATATATTTATGTGTTCCTAAATAACTGCTTTATAATAGCAAGGCTCCAGAATTTGATTTGGTTCGGATTTGAGTTCCATGAATATCGATACTAATAACCATATTTTACTTTTTATTTATGGGTTAGCAGCTTATGTCATAACTTCTTATGTTACAACTACTTTCGATGGATTTAACAAAAAAATTATTGACAAGCTTCCTGAGAAATTATATGAGTTTATAAGTGGATTTCCGATTTTACATCAAAAGTCTATTAAATTATACAAAGAAGCTATCTTGCACAAGTACTCAGAGATCCGTATTCCTTTTCGAGATGAGCCATTAAATTTACAGGATATTTATGTACCACTAAGACTATATCACTCTCTAAAAACAGAAAAAATAGAATCTAAGGAAGCTGTCAAGAAATTTGATCGTATTGTAGTTGTTGGTGAACTAGGTTCTGGGAAATCTACTATGTTGAAGCACCTTCTTGTTTCTTTCATAGAAGATTTATCTAAATTTCCAAACTCTTTATTTCCTATATTTTTAGAAGTAAGCACACTTGCTAACTCGAATTCTACCTATCTATTTGATGATTTATTATCGACACTCAATAATTATAACTTTATAAATGGAAAAAAGTTTTTAGAGAGGTTATTGAATGAAGGTAATTTGATAATCTTCATGGATGGATTGGATGAAGTAAATAAAGAAAAAAGGAAAGAGATAGTTGCTAAAATAGAACAGTTAGTAACAAAATACACAAAAGTTCGGTTTGTCATCACTTGTAGATCTGAAGTATACAATGATGAGCTATTCAATATCCCTCATCGGCAAATTTTAGAAGTAGTAGAGTTTGAGGATAAGCAGATTTCACAATTTTTAGAGTACTGGAAAGAAAAACTACCTGAAAATAAATCTGTTAACCAACTCTTAAAAACACTTCATGATACACCTCGTATAATGGAACTTGCAAGAAATCCATTGATGTTAACGATCATTGCCTATTTGTATTGTAATCCAAACTATGAATTACCTCATTCCAGAGCTGAATTTTATAAACAGGCTTGTAATGTACTGCTTAATGGTTTGCATCCAGACATTAACGATAGTAAATACTTAGCCGCCAGTAAAAAAGAAATCTTGAAGCATTTGGCTTTATTTAATCAAGATACTGAAGAAGAAAACAGGAAAATTATAGATCATAAATTAATTATAAGAGGGATTGAAAATGTATCAAAATCCAATGGTATGGAAAGAGAAGATCCTCATCTTATTCTAAAAGACATAGTTGAGAGAAGTGGTTTACTAATTTCAATTGATGGGGGGGACTCATATCAATTTGCTCACCTTAGTCTCCAAGAGTATTTTGCTGCAGAGGCTTTAGGAAATAATCAAAAAGCTATACTAACGCGTTATAATAAATACAAGGAGACTTGGCGTGAAACCGTAAAGCTATGGTGTGGTTTTGGTTATGACTGCACAATTTTAATAGAAGGCTTATACAAAATAAATTCTACGTTTGCCTTTGAATGTCTAGCAGATGCTAGCAAAGTTGATAATGAGCTAGCTGATAAAATAATTACTGAATTTAAACTGAAAATTATAGAACAAACTTCTTTGGACACTTTTCAAAAGGACACTATTCTAAAGGGATTTGGATCTTTTGCTTCAAATATAAAAAGTAAGAGAGGCTCAGAGATATTTGAATTTTTAGTAGTTACTTTGGAAAATGAATCTTTAGACACTAGTGTTAGGCAAGGAGCTGCCTTTTCACTTTCTACTACAAATTTACCTAAAGCTGCTAGTGTATTGGCTCGTAATTTCTTTACTTTTGAAGAATGTAGAAGTTTGTTAATTAAAATGGGAGATTTTATTGTTCCAGCCTTAGAAAATGAATCAAGTAGTGTAAGTTCAGTTCCGCGCATTAAGATATTTCGGGAGGTAGGAACTCCCTTCGCAGCTAAATCAATAGTTCCTTATTTGTGGGACAATAATAGTGAAGTTGCTTATACGGCCGCTTGGAGTCTAAGTTCTCTGATCAAAGACAAAAATATTGAAAAAGAGCTTAGTGGTTATCAGTTTCAAAATGGAATTGATCAACAAACTCTCGATTGGGTATGGTCTCCTTTTGAAGATGTCGAACATTCTAGTCTATCGAAAATATGTGGGAGAATTGGATTTATTCTGGATACTCCAAACACTTTTAATTCTACTTTAGACCTTTTTGAAAATTCCAAAATAGATGAAAGAATAAGTATACCGCTTTTCGTATCAAATATGTATTTCTCTAAATGTTACAATGATATCTGTGAAATCTCAGGAAAAAATGATCCATGGTCATCAGATTTTGAACTATTCTACTACGGAAGGTCTAACAAAATACAGAGAAAAGAAGAAATTATAAGAAAAGTCTATGAAGATATAAAGGCAAAAAATTACCTCAAGGTAAAAGATCTCTCAAAAAGAAAGAATTATCCATGTATATTTTTCGATTGCATGGATGAAATTCTAAAATTAAAAATGATTTCTATAATATTATTTGAAAGACCAGTGTCTGTGGAAGATTGGACTAATATAAGAAAAGAAAGCAAACTTGAAAGCGAATCTATCTTTTTTAAAATACCGTATCAAAGTATAATTATGATAATGTCTACACCCCTTACTATAATCTCACTCAGTTATGGAACTTCCATTACACTTAACTCTATGCGTGGGCATTTTATTTTTTTATCGCACTTAAGTGAAATTATTAGCTCTCATCCTAACTTGTCTTTTCTTCCTTTTTTAATTTTGCTTCTTCCATGTTCACTATTTATATCCAAAATAATAGAGGACAAAGACGATTTTTTACCAAATCTTTTATGTATACCTGTCTGGATTCCAATTATTATTGCAAATTTATTGTCAAGTAGAAACGCATTTTCATTTGATGAAGTTTGGAAGTATATAATAATTTCTGCAGTTACAGTTATTTCATATTATTTTTTAGTCCGATTTATGAATGAGATAATATCTGCTTCTTTTTTTGAGATAATATTTACTACTATTGTAATTACAATTACAGTATCCGGCTTAAAAATTATAAGTAATATTATGGACAGAGAATTAGATAAATCAACAAATCCTTTGAGAGAAATTATTTTACCAATATTTGAAGAAAAGTGGTTCTCTTAACCATAGAAATTAGATAATTAAACCTTAGAAAGTATAGAATTATAGTTCTTGACGTAACCTATTACACAGATTAACTGTAGTTGAGAAAGAATTCATTGATTACAATACAGGAAATACACTTCAGGGAAGGGAATACTGGAAGCCATTAAGTGACATATTTCTTGATTACATAGACCATCCTGAAGCCAAGTTTGAAAGGGATGTTGGAATTTTACAAAGAAGACATCTGAAGCCTAAAGGATGTGTGTACATTGGAAAAGAAGCAAACAAGATTGTAATGCAGGAGCTTGAGAGTAATCATGTTGAGATGTACCCTGATATTGAAAAGATGAGGGAATTTATTCTGAGTTTAACTCCTGATAAAGCCAGGGAGATTGGGATAAAGTACAGAAGTACATTGAATAAATTGAAAAACAGAGTGAAGGAAGGCGACTTTAAACTAGATACAAAAGAGGTGAAGAAAATTTTGGATGTATATATTATTGAGGTGAATTAAAATGACAGAATTTAATGAAGATTGCAATGAATGTGGAGTTTCAATGAAAATAATTCGTAAAGAAAAGGAACTTGCAGAGTGTGATATGGACGATATGACCGAAGGTGAGATGGCAGATTATATGGCAGCCGAAATGTCAGGTGATTATGGAGACTGGGCAATTGATGTTGTGACATACAAATGCCCTAAATGCGGTAAAATTGAAATCGTGGAATATATTTGATGTACTTCTAGTGACTGAAAGCACAAATGAAGGGTATTATAACCCCCCCAATATTTTTGATCAAACAACCGAATCTCTCTAAAATACCTTAATTAAACTCTTGTTTAACTATTTATTCGAAAATAAGTAAATAAAAAAATAAATTCATTTATTTCAGTAGAGTGTTCACTTGAAAGTACACATAAAATCTTTTACTATTTTTGTACAAATTTTTTCAACTTCTTCTCTTTCAGCCTCAGGAAGCCGGATTATAGGATATTCTGTTTTCACATTCTCACTCACTATACGCCCCATTAAATAAAAAGGAAAAAATTCACAGAATTGTTCTTTTGCTAATTCGAATTCATTTTTAATTGATGATGTTTTGTAGTCTAAAAGAGTGTAATACTTTTGGAGTTTATTTATTTCAATAAGTAAATAAAAATTATGAGTTAATGCTACTTCATAAATGGCGTGAGAATACTCATGAAGGATCATATGCGTAATTATATCAATATTATTACAGATAAGGTGTGATTTTATCTCAATTAATATTGTACCTTTAATAAAGGATTCTTTTTGATAACAAGCACTCGTTCGAAAATATATATCACGTTTGAGATCAAAATCTTTTAAACAAACATTATATGGAAATGTTAGATCGTTCTTTACAAGAATACTCTCGACCTGCAATTTTGCTTTATCGAGTACTTCATTTTTTTCATATTCTGACATACTTTTTGTTTCCATATACTGTCTGATAGTAAGTTTCCAATTACTGATATCTGTCTTAAGATCTTTAAAGTTTTCATCTAAACAAGATATATATCCCGAATTTTCTTCGATCAGTTTAATCACCCAATGTTTTGATTAATATAACTTAGAAATTGCATGAGTGTATTGAAAACCGGTAGTGTCAAACTTTCAGTTGCGTAATTGTTAATTAGATTAAGCGAGTAACACTGATAAATAATTTTTCATGTTTACTCGAGAAAAATTATAAACAAATGAAAAGTGGGTTTTTGGTTCAAGGCATTTTTCGAAAGAGAAAAGTTTATTTTGGTTAAAACAACTTCCAAAAAGAGGTTGTACATTAACTTCACAATACGTACAAAATTCTGATTTTTTATTAAAAAACCTTATTAAATGAGTAAATTTTTTGTTAGGACGACTTTCTAAAAAATAGTGCTGTGGATATTTTTCAATAGCGTACATTTTTTTAACGTTGTATATATCCCCCTAATTCAATCCGGGGTATGGAATTAACCCATGAAATCCTTCTACGAAATCCTTCTATTTCAGATCCCAAGACTTGCAGAAAAGAAGATTTCCTTCCTCACTCCAAAATTCCCAGTTCTTTCATAAGTTTTTCCGAATACTCCGGCACCGCCCCCGGTTTTGATGCTACATAAGTCCCAAGCATGCTGGCAACTGAAGTGGCTTTTGAAACTCCGTACCCTGAAAGGTAGGTATACAAAAATCCCGCAGAAAAAGCATCTCCTGCCCCTACAGTATCTGCAACTTCTACGGGTGTGGTTTTAATCTCCTCATAGACTCCATCCTGATATACAGCTGCTCCCTCAGGTCCTTTTGTTATGCAGATCACTGATATTTTCGGGTACCTGTCCGTAAGCAGGCGGCAGAGAATTCTACAGGCATACGTGGTGCCGAAAAGCATACCGGAAATTTGGGCTGCCTCTTCTTCATTCATTTTGAGGATCGTGCAGTGCTCAAGGGAAGATAAGACCCATTCCTTTCTGTAAAATCCGGCTCTCAGGTTTACATCGTAGAAAAAGTGTTTTGCTTTTATTTCCGAAAGCAGCCTTTTCAACGTCTTCCTGTTTTCTTCCGACCTCTGGGCAAGGGTCCCGAAACAGAAAACATCCCACTCCTCGGCTGCAAGGGCTTCAAATTTTCTTTCATCCGGGGTAATCGCGTCCCAGGCTACGCCTTTATTGATATTAAAAATCGGGATTCCTTCGGCTTGCAGTTCTACGGTTACGGTTCCTGTCGGCCTTTTTTCGTCGATTAAGATGTACGAAGTGTCAACTCCCATCTCTTCAGCTCTGGAAAGGAGAGTTTTGCCAAGCTCATCCTTTCCGACTGCGGTGAGCACAGCCGGCTTTGCTCCCAGTTTTGCAAGGTGGGCTGCAAGGTTAAGAGGGGCACCTCCGAGATGGGCTGTGCCTTTGATGATATCAAAAAGGGCTTCTCCGAAGGTGAGGGCTGTAATCGGCTTTGTTTGTTCCTTTTTCATCTTTTCACCCTCATTTATCTCCCGGCCCGAATTCGAGCACTATAAAATTTTCCATGTTTTCTTGCTGATATCGAATCAAATCAAGAAAAAATAATGATCTTCTTAATATTGAGTATTTTCGTTAAAGAATTCAGATTAAGCATTTGATATTAGGGTTAAACTTTTTACTTAATATTCTGAACTATTGATATTTTCATCTATAGATCGGCTATACGATTGTTGAAAACAACATCTGTGGAAAGAGGTGTGTTTTCAACGTGAATCATAAAAATTTTTTTAAAGTTATTTATTCTGTAATTTAGTGTTGTGAGCACACTGTTGCGAAAATAGGCGTCAACAACATTACTTAAATAATATAATTGTTTTATATATATTGTAATCAATGTTGCAAAATAGGGGATAGTAAAAAAACGTAAAAGGTGGTAAATATGGCAAATGGTATAGTAGAAAAAATCTTTAGTTCCGTAAGGTCGATACTTGAAATTTTATTTATTGCAATTGTTAATCAAATGAATAAACCTAAAAAAGTAAAGCGTAAAAAGATGAAAAGAAACTCCACTAATAATAGAGAAGAAGAATATTATTACGAAGAAACAGATGATTACGATGATTCAAGCGATGATTAATCTGATTTAAAATAACCTGATTTAAAATAACCTAATTTAAAAAAGGTGCTGATTTTCAGGTGCTGGTAGACCAGTTGAAAACAGCACCCTTGAAATTAGGAGCTAAAATTAGGGGATAACAACGTAGGAACCGGTTTTAAGCCCGAATTAGTTTTAAGCCCGAATTAGTTTTAAGCCCGAATTAAATCCTGATAGTTGAAAACAGCCCCGCAAAAACAGAGAATCTAAGCTATTTTTTATTGTGTTTGCAGTCACTCCTCTAATTTACTGAATATAGAGCCTTGTCGGATTAAAGGCCGTAAATCTCCATTTTTCATTCTAATTTATTTACGAAATGGCTTTATACCTTACCCGCTTACGGGAAACCCTGTTAAGCTTTATAGACAGGAGAGGAAAGACGGGAGAGGACCGGGATACGCGAACACAGTAGCTTTCTGGGCACTGAAAAGGTGGGTAAACTTCTTTTCAAGCTCTCAGCCCCTTCCATAATCGGGATGCTTGTTTACGCTTTTTACAACATAGTAGACACGATCTTCGTTGGCAGGGCTCTCGGGGAAGAAAGCGTTCCTGGAATTGGTGGGCTGGTGATATCTTTTCCAATCCACATGCTCGCAATGGGGGTTGCAATAGGGCTCGGGGTAGGAGGAGCCTCAATTATCTCAAGGTCTCTGGGGTCAAAAGAGCCACATAAAGCTGAAAAAGCGCTTGGGACCGTGTTTTTTCTGGGAATTTTCCTTGGGCTTGCCTACTCGCTTGCAGGGCTTGCCTTTCTTGAGCCTTTACTAAAACTCTTTGGGGCAACGCCTAACATTATGCCCTATGCGAAGGCTTACCTTGAAATCATAATGGCAGGTTCGGTTGTCTTTACTCTCGGGATTGCAACCGAAGACCTTGTAAGAGCCGAAGGCAACGCCCGCTATGCAATGTTCGGAATGCTCCTGGGGGCCGGCCTGAACATGCTGCTTGACCCTATCTTCATCTTCGGGTTTGACCTGGGGGTCAGGGGAGCTGCTATTGCAACTATACTTGCCCAGCTTGCATCCACGGTCTTCCTGCTGCGCTACTTCCTTGCCGGAAAAAGTTCAGTTACCTTCAAACCAAAGCTGCTGATCCCAAGCTCTGCAATCTCAAAAGAAGTAATAGCAATAGGTATCGGTCCTTTCATTGTTGAAGCTTCAAACAGTGTCATGATGATTTTTGTAAATAATGCCCTTGTAACTTACGGAGGAGACGTTTCCATTGCAGCCTTCGGGATCATTCACCGCCTGCTCCTGCTCATCTTCCTGCCAATGCTCGGGATCTCTTTCGGCCTCCAGCCCATTGTAGGCTATAACTTCGGCGCAAAACAGTTCTCAAGAGTGGTCGAATCGGTTAAGGTCGCCCTGAAAGTCAGCACTCTCTTCTCTCTCCCGGGTTTTCTGGTCATGTTCCTCTTTCCTGCCCCTATCATCCATATCTTCAGCCCTGATCCTGAACTCACAGCCGTAGGAGCCG
Organism: Methanosarcina sp. 1.H.T.1A.1; assembly: GCF_000979295.1. Classification (NCBI taxonomy): domain Archaea; kingdom Methanobacteriati; phylum Methanobacteriota; class Methanomicrobia; order Methanosarcinales; family Methanosarcinaceae; genus Methanosarcina; species Methanosarcina sp. 1.H.T.1A.1. Next base: position 8,556 of record NZ_JJQY01000137.1, read on the forward strand.
AAGCCATGCGGATCGTTGTGCTTATCCTGCCTTTCATAGGTTTCCAGCTCGTAGGCGCAACCGTGTTCCAGGCCCTTGGAAAACCGAGGCCAGCTTTTATTCTGTCACTTGCAAGACAGCTCCTTTTCCTGCTGCCTCTTGTGCTGGTCCTGCCGAGATTTTACGGGTTGGCCGGAGTCTGGGCTGCGTTTCCCATTTCGGATTTTCTGGCTTGCGTGCTGGCTGCAGGGTTGCTGGGGATAGAGTACCGGAAGTTTAAGAAGAAGGAAAAGAAGAGAGAAAAGCTTCAAATTGGGCTGGGAAAGTGAGGCTCGATCTGATAAGAGGTCTTGATAAATAAGAAAAAAGTAAAGAAAAGGTTATCTGGCACTCATGTCAGGCTGCATTATCCCGAATATATTTTTTTCTGTGTCGAGACAATATGCAAGCCAGCCTATGCCGGGTATGGGTCTCTTTTCCATAGTCACTTTGCCGCCGTGCTTCTGTATTTGATTCAGGTATTTATCAATGTCCGGGACGTCTATTGTGCAGATATAGGTGCTTATCGGAGTGTCTACTCCCGGTTCTCCTACCTGCCTTCTCATCAAACCCCCATCGATTCCTGGGTCTTCTTGTTTACCGGTTGTTATGCTCCAGTATTCCATGGGACCTTCCCACTTCTCTATCTGCCAGCCGAAAACATTCTCGTAGAATTTTTTTGCCCTTTCAATATCTTCTGCGTGTATTTCGAAATGAACTACTCTTGGCGTGATAATTACCCCCTGTTATAATTAGATAGTTTGGATGGTATTTATACATTAATTTAGGCTTTGCTTTTTTAGACATTTAATTTTCTCTATTTGATGGGGAAGGGGCACAGGAAGTTTGGGCATTTTGAGGATAAGAAAGTTAGGGGTTTTTGGGTTTTTAAAAAAGGATTTGAAGAACTTTCCAGCTTCTTAAACAACTATTACGACGTTTTCAAATTGCCTTTTGTAAGCTTCTCCTCAATATTTTCAAAGTAGGCAATGAATATGCGATTAATGGGGATCAGATAATTTTTAAGGGCCAGTAATATACCGATCGAAACTAAAGCAACAAGCAGGGAACCAGCCATATCCATAGGAAAATGTAGTCCGGAATAAACTCTCGCAAGTCCACCAGTAAACGCAAGAATGAAGAATACAGCACCGCTGCGCCTAAAATCTTTGAATGTCAGGAGCATCAACGAAACAGAAATCATTATAGTAGCATGGTCAGATGGAAAGATGACTCGGCGGCATGCGCGATAAGTAGTGTCCCTGTGGGAACCATAAAGGGTCTCGGGTGAAAATAGAATTGAGTGATGATTGAATTTATTCCCAGGCCGAGAAGGGCTGCATATCCGGCAAACAGAGCCTCCTGCCGATATTTATTTTTTGCAAACCATGTATATGCAAGATAAATAGCAAAAATACAAATGAGATATTGTGCTGCAAATATCATCGTAGTATCAAGAACAGAGTTCTTTCCGGCCATATCATTGATGATATGAAATAATGTAAGATTCGGGTCCATTATCACAAAGCTCAGTTTAAATCATATAAATTTAGCTCTATTGTTTTATGTCATTAATTGACTTCTGGTCGTCTAACTGCACGATTTATTTTCTGTTAAAATATGTGTATTTCATCTTCCTCAAAATTTTTTCCCTAAATCCAAAATCGATATAGCTATATATAACGTCTCCCACATCAAAAATATATTAATACCTGCTCTAATAAGGAAATGAAAAACATGCTTTTATTGGACATAACAACATTTGAGCTTGAAAACAGTGTTAAGTTATATGAGCGGTGGAAACAGGTGAACAGTAAGGGTTCTCCAAAAGGGCTGAAAGTTGTTAACCAGTGGTTTGAAGCAGGGGGAGGGCGTGTGATCACTATATATGATGTAAAGTCCGTAAAAGATTATACGGCTTACAATTCATTATTTACCGATTTGTGCCGTGTTGACGTTTTCCCTGTCATAGGGGTTGAAGAATTTAATAAATTCGCCTCAAAATACATGGACAATTATAGTCAACTAACCAATTATAGTCAACTAACCAATTAATTATACTCTTAATACCCGGTTATAATACCCGGTTATAGTTTCGAATGTAAATATACACTTAAATCACTCGAAGTTTTATATGCATGGTAAACAAAGACGGGCGGACAAATTCAATCAAGACTCTATAACCACTGAAGACACTGAAAGCACTGAAAGACCGTGTCCGTATTTCCTTTATTCCATGTTTTCCTTGCTTTCAGTGGTTCCCCTTTTGAGTAATTCTCCAAAATGATCTGGATAAATGCTCTTTTTTGAGAACATGTCGGATAAGTCGGTTGTATTATAATTTTCAATGGCGTTAAAAGTTTAATCACAATAAAAATATACTACCAACTTGAAAATTTGAATTAAAAAAGGTTTTTTGGATCGGTTATGATATATATTACCGGACCGTTATAAAATATAATAGGTTGAGAGTAATAGGGTTTCCTCTCAATCTAGGGTTGGATCGCAGGTAGGGATCTCGAGAATAGGGACTCGAACC
>NZ_JJQY01000076.1:0-10722 GCF_000979295.1 Methanosarcina sp. 1.H.T.1A.1
TCGAAGCCCTGGTCCAGTTCCCCATACCGCCGATCGGCGTCGAACCGGTGATGGCCAGGCTGCGTGAAGCGGGAATCAGTGAGAATGCGTACACAATCGTCCTGTCACCCGAGACGGTTGTTTCCTCACGTTTAGAAGCGTTAAAGAAACGTTATTCCGGACTTCGCATTTCTCGGGAAGAACTCATAGCACGTGCGGAAGATCTCGCACCTGCTACTTCTACATTTCTTGCTTTCCTTGTTCTAAGCACTATTATCGCTACGGGAGGGCTGCTGCTTGACTCTGCTGCAACAATCATAGGGGCAATGGTCGTTGCCCCGCTCATGGGACCGGCAATCTCCGCCAGTGTCGGGACAGTCATCAATGAGCGGGAACTTGCCTCCCGTGGGGTAAAACTACAGGTGGGAGGGCTCCTGCTTGCAATCGCAGTTGCTGCCGTGATAGGTGCAATCATGAAGGGAACGCTGCTTTTGCCGCCGGCACTCGATATCCGTGAAATAGGCCAGATTGCCGAACGTACCAGCCCGAATTTCCTGTCCCTCTTCCTTGCACTGGGCTCAGGACTTGCCGGCGCCATAAGCATTATGCGGGGCTCCGGGTCTACCCTTGTGGGAGTGGCAATTGCCGTGGCCCTCGTCCCCCCGGCCGCAACATCGGGGCTCGGGCTTGCCTGGGGATTCTACGGCGTGGCGATAACAGCGGCTGTACTGGTGCTCGTGAACCTGCTGACCATCAACGTATCTGCCCTCATCCTGTTCTGGCTTTCCGGCTTTCGTCCTGCTGAGGAAAAGGCTGTTGGTAGTGCCCGCGCCGCGGTGATCTCACGCGCAGCAGTCCTCGTAATTTTAATCGCCCTCCTCTCCGTAGTTCTCGCCCTTGTCACTTACACCTCCTTCCAGGCCTCTCTGGTTAAACAGCAGGTTGACCAGGAGCTGTGGGATATGTTCGAAGAACCTGAGTATGTAGAAGCTGGGATTGGACGGAGTGAGGCTATAAACGTCAAATATACACCCTCAGACCTCCTGCTGGATGAACCGGTAAAAGTAGGTTTTTTAGTGGGGTATCAAGCCGGGGGAGAAATTCCTCCGGATATCGCCACAGTAGCTAGCGAACGATTGAAAGAGGCCACCGGCAAAGACGTTGAAGTCACTATCGGCTTCGTCGTAGCTCAGCAGACTGCCACCTAAGCTTTACGGGGCACCCTCTCCCCGGAAGTTTCCTTTTTTTGCCTGCCCTCTAGATCTCCGGTATCCGAAAACCGGAACACCTTACCTGCCGAAAAAATGAAACTCTCCTGAAAACAGCTGCATGAGGAAGGGGAATCCTGCTAAGGCGGTTAACATATTGCCGATACCAATACAAATAATTTTGAAAAACTTATAACGATTCACGCCCTTCAGCCCTGTATAAACCTGGATATAATTGACTAAAAACGGCCAGAAAGACTAAACTGCTGGGTGTATATATGAATGAACTGAATATTCGGGAAGCAGACCGGCTGGAAATAACAGTTTTTATGGACAATTATACGGATATGCTGTTAGTAGAAAGCACAGGCGTATACAAACGACCGCAGATACCTTTACCGCAAATCCTTCTCGCCGAACACGGGCTTTCCTGTTTAATCAAAGTTTATGAAGGGGCTGAGGAACATACCGTGCTGATGGATGCAGCCGTAACTCCTGCCTGCCTTTTGAATAATATCGAACTTTTGAAGGCTGATCCCGGCAGCATCGAAGCCGTTGTCCTGAGCCACGGGCACCCTGACCATTTTCTCGGGCTTGCCGGGCTCTTTAAGCTCATAAGTGAGAAAAGGGATAAAGGAACCACGCCTGGAATTCCGCTGATTCTTCATCCCGATGCCTTTCTTGAACGCCACCTGAATATTCCTGCAATCGGGCGCCCGGTTCCAATACCTGTACTCAATGAAGATATTCTGAAAAAAGCCGGAGCTGTCCCCGTAAAGTCCGAAAAAGCTTTTTCGATTGCTAACGGCCTTATCCACACAACCGGAGAGATTGAGCGCAAAATCCCATTCGAAAAAGGATTCCCCTGGGCTGAGGCAAAGGTTGACGGAAACTGGATAACTGATCCCTTCCGGGATGACCAGGGACTTGTGATAAAATTGAAGGGAAAAGGGCTTGTTGTCATCAGCGGCTGTGCCCATGCAGGGATTATCAATACCGTAGAACATGCAAAGAAAATAACAGGCACAGATAAGGTCCATGCAGTCCTGGGAGGTTTTCACCTGACAGGGCAGCTCTTTGACCCCATCATCCAGCCCACCATTGACGAAATGAAACGCATCAACCCCGATTACGTCGTGCCCATGCACTGCACAGGCTGGAAAGCAATAAACCGATTTGCCGAAGAGATGCCGGGGAAATTTCTGCTCAATACGGTCGGCACTACCTATTTATTTGGCGGAAATCTTTAAGTTGATACCGAATTTTAAGTTGAGAAGCCGGCGAAGGAAAAAAGCTCCGGCTCTTTAACGACCTTCAGTGTCCCAATAAAATAGCCGCAAAAAATGCCATTATCAGACATAAGAAAGTAAAGACGAGAGCAAGGATTGACTTTATCTCTTCTTCTTTTGGCATCCGGTAAGGCTTTCCATTCACATATATTAGGTAGAGCACAGCTGTTGAGACTGGCACTACCCAGAAGAAGTACTTGATCTCATCATAAGATACCACCTCAGTTGCAGTCATCATGGTTAATGCAATCATCAACCAGCCTATGATGATATAAATTCTGATGACTGTTTTCTTTTTCACAGAAATAAATTTAGAGCTACTGCTGCGGCATTGGTTCTGAGTTTTCGGACCTGTCAACTGTGCAACACCCTAATTTAATATAAGGACATGGGTTTAAAACTGTTTCTTTCCCGGTTTCAGTCGATCAGGAGGATGGACATCGGTTCAGGCTGCCCTTTGATAGGAAACACTATGGGCATTTCTGCTTCTGCCGCCGTCTTTTTCATATTGATTCCAACAGCGTGTTCCGGGATCCTTGCCATATTTGAGTGGAGGCAGGTTCCCTTTTCCACGTTGCACTTCTCACAGAGCCTGCAAGAACCGTTAACAAAGGCAACTGCAAAGGTAAAACCTTCGTTAAAAGCTGCTTTTTCAAGCTCAAGCATTGAGAGTAGCATTTTTTTGCTGTAGTCGAAATAATCGGACCAGAATTTTCCTGCTTTTTCCCTTGTTTCGTCAGTTTCGGCAGGGTCAAGCCAGGTCTTATAAGGGGCTTTTGCTATCTCTTCATCTGCAACTGCAGGAGACCGGAACTTGACAAGCAGGGCATACCTGTACTCCTTAAGTATCTCCCGAAACTCGTCAACAGTAGGGACGTGCGGTGGGCAGGTCAGTTTTTTCCCGTACCCTACACATCCTCTGCATTTTAAGACCACTCTTTTCTCTACAAAGACCTGATAGGTGGGAATTATCTTTGCGTCAACAGCCTCCAGCTCAATGGCTTTTTTCACAAGGAACTCAAGTTCTTCGGGGTTTATATCTCGAAACGGCATCATTTTCCCTTCTCAAAACCTATTTTTCACTTAAAGGCAGACATATGAGTTATTCATCTCTTCGCCATTTTACCCGAAGATTGGATACTACTTAACTTTTATCAAATATTTTTGATTCACTGATTTTTGATTCACTGATTTTTGATTCACTGATTTTTGATTTACTGATTTTTGATTCACCGAAGATCTGCTCTGTTTTCCCTATTTTTAATTTTTCAGATGTTATGCGATTTTTGATTCATGGGCTTACTTTTAATTTTTTCTCAACCTGTATTCGCAAACTTTCCCGAAAATTCATGTTTCGATACCGGTATAACAATACTACATATTATTAATATCAAGTAGCAACAAAGTAAACAAAAGTATTAAATATTAGTTAGTCGTATAGATAAGTGTCTCTACCCGACAGACGCAAATCTGAAATCGCCTCCTAAATCGTCGAAAGCACCTGAAACTCCTTTTTGCCCCTGCCTGAGAATAAACGGGTAGGGGTCAAGGGTGCAAAACTCAGGGAAAAATGATATAGAAAAGCATTCCTGCAGCAGAGTTTTTTTTTTCTGTATTTTCGGTTTTCAAATTTCCAGGAAGAATCAATAGTCTCTAGTTAAGGATATAGAAATATAACTTCGATTTAGCATGCTTCGTCAAAAATACAAAATGACGAACAAATCAGGTGTTTCAGCCAAAAAAACGGGGTCTTGATACAAGTTAATGATTGAAAATTGTGCCAGCGAGTACTATTCGATAGTTATACCTCCCTGACCACCCTGAATCCCAGACTGTTAAGCTTCCGATCCTGCGCCGCAAAAAGCCTTTCAGCCGACCTGCAGCCTCCGGCATTTCCGTTCCAGCCTCCGCCTCTTCTTATCCGTACAGGAACCGATATACCTGGGAAGGGACTCTCCCATGCCCTGCCGTCTGAAGGTGCTCCTTTGTAGCTGATGTGGTACTCGTCCTGTACCCACTCCCCTACATTTCCATAGATATCATAAAGGCCCCAGGGATTGGGCTTTTTCAAACCTACAGGGTGAGTTTCAAGTCCGGAGTTCTCAAGAAACCAGGCATATTCTGTGAGTTTGGATTCGCAGTCACCGAAAAAGTGGCTGCTTGTGGTTCCTGCCCTTGCTGCATATTCCCACTCGGCTTCTGTGGGGAGGCGGTAGACTGAGCTTTTTTCGCCAGTATTTTCAACGGCATTAAGTTTTCGTATAAAAACCTGTGCTTCTTCCCAGGAAACCATTTCAACAGGGTGCTTTTCACCCTTGAAATATGAAGGAGAATTTCCCATAACTTTACTCCACTGTTCCTGCGTAACCGGATACCTGCCCAGATAAAAGGGTTTTTTTAGAGATACCCTGTGTACAGGGCTTTCCCAGAGCTTTCTGCGCTTCTCACGGGAAGGAGAGCCCATATCAAATTCTCCTGCGGGGACAGGGAAAAACTCCATTCCGATTGAGTTTCTAATCAGGTTGCTTACAGTGATTGGACTGTTAATAGAGCACGCAGCCGAACCTTTAACTGAACTGTCAGTTAGAGTGCCATCTGAGTTTTCAGTTAAATTCTCAGTTAAGTTCTCAAACGTGGGTGCAGATTCTTTTGAGCATGTACATTTTCTACAAAAGTATATGTTTGGATCCAGTGGTCTCACAACTCCAATATGAATAAATATTCCTCAGAGTGCTATTTTCTTCTTCTGTTTTTTATTTCTTCCTTTTTGACTTTTTATTCATTTTTTATTTTTCTCTTTATCAGTCATTCTTATTTCGACTGAGTATTAATTTTTACCTTATGTGTTACAATCTTTCTTGATGTTTATATATTTTTAATATGATTTTTTCAATTTATACCTATATTAGCCCATAATTAACCTTGAAATCCTGAAATTTGAAGAAATATCTATTTAAAAAATATCTAATACAGAGAGGGCAATTAGGCTCAAAAATGAAAAAGTTTTTAGGGCATTATACAGAAGTAACAGGGTAAACTGCAGCTGAGCAGGTGAGCAGATGAAACAGTCACTTATTAATCTCATCCTCTTTTCTGACAGGAGAAAAGATCTTTTACTTCTCCTGAGGGAAGAGCCAAAAGATATCGATACAATCAAAGAGTTGCTCAACGTAGATGCCGGCTCGATCCAGCCGCATATTAAAAAAATGAAAGATGCTCACCTGATAACCGAAGTAAAGAAAGTCTACAGTTTGTCCGAAATAGGAAAAATAATAGTCGAAAATCTGGAGCCTTTCCTGAATTCAATTGAGGTTTTTGAAGTCAATGACAAATACTGGAAGACCCGTGATTTAACCCAGATTCCCGATTTCCTTCTGGAGAGGATTGACGAACTTGAGGGCTGCGAACTGCTTGAGCCTGATGCGGAACATCTGTTTGAGACCCCGAAAGCTCTCCTGGAAAAACTCCTGAGTTCAAAAGAGATCTTTACCTTTGTATCCTACTTTCATCCGGAAGCCCCTTCCATTTATGCAGGCATTGCGGAAAATGGCATGAAGCAGGTTCTCTGCATGACAGAAAATGTTATAGAGCGCTTGTTTTCCAGTTATCCGGAAGAAGCTGACAGGCTGTCCAGAAATAAGAATTCAAAAATATTTGTCTGCCGAAAACCCGCATCTATCCCCTCAATTGTTGTAACTGACAGGTTTCTTGCACTTAAACTTTTTGAAAATGATGGCAAATTGAGGGACCAGATACTTGTAGCCACAGATGAAAAAGCTTTAGGCTGGGGAAAGGAGCTTTTCTGGCACTGCATGCAGATGGCTGAACCACTGGAAGAAAAGCCAGGCTTTTGAACTTCTTTAAAATTTCAGTTAAACCAACTTTTAAACCAGCTTTTAAAACAGCTTTTGAACCCGCTTTTAAACCGGCTTTTTTTACTCTGAACTTCCTCAACGTTTCATTCTGTATTTTTACGGATCCTAACTTCCTTGCATTCACAGTAAATCATCTGAATTCAGCCCTTTGCTATCAATTTCAGGTTCATGAGGCACATAAACAAACCCATAAATGCTCCCAATTTTTGCCCATACCTGTACCTGGGGATGTAAACTTAAAAGAGTTTTTCCGAAAAATACCCGGACTGCGGGAAACAGTTAATAGCAAAAAAGGTGTACGAGTCTGTAGAAGATCAAAGGTCGGAAAAGTTATCAGGATTGACTTAAAAGTTAATAAAATAAACTTAAAGGTTGACCGGATGGATTAAAGGATTAATCAAATAAAGATTCAAATAAAGATTCAAATAAAGATTCAAATAAAGATTAATGGACTGTTCTGACCAGAATAATGTTTATGCAATGTGAAAATGGGCAGATAAGAAGTAATAACTGCCATATTAATAATGAAAATGGAGATGGATTATGAAGCTCTGGTTGCTCAAAGCCGCAGGCACTTTAGAAGACGAAGAAATAATTCGGGAGGACAGCGTGGTTACCATCGGGTGGTCCGAGTTCTCCGATTTATCGAATATTAAAAACGAAGAGCAGGTAAAAAAACTCATACTCGAAAAATATCCCGGCATGCGAGGAGATCGTTCCGGAACCTGGGCAGAGGATATCTGCTCTTTCATTACAAAAATAAAAAAAGGAGACCTTGTAGCAGTCCCCCTCAAGACCAAAAATGAAGTACTGATCGGAAAGATTTCCGGGGACTACGAATACAGGCAGCTCAGCGACTTTATCACCCATATCAGGAGGGTCAGGTGGCTCAAAACCCTTCCAAAAGGGGCCTTTGAAGAAGAATATAATGTGGACTTTAACTCCCCTGAAGCTCTCCTCCTGATAAAAGCAGACCCTGGAAAGCTATCAGATTTCATCGAAACAAAAAGCCTGGGAGCTCTCATCGAAGAAATGAGCTTTGCCCTTGAAGATCTGGAGTTCCTGAGGGAACAGATGCTTGACATGGTCTACAGGCTAGCTGAAACTGATGAAATACCTGAAGTCCGGAAAATAGCCGCAGAAATGGAAAAGATGCTGAGAGAAAAATGATTTAATGAGGTATTGGGAAAAGGGTCAAAAAGAAAAGGCAATGATTGCATATAATATGCCATTGCTTTTCCTATCATCGCCGTGGCGGTGTTAACTCCATTTCTCACCCTTAATGAACCTGTATCTGGTCGATAATCCCCTTTGCTTCATCAACCATGTAATCCGCTTCAGCAGCCGAAATCTGCTCGCATACCTTCATTTTTTCAGCGAGATGAATGAAGGATTTAAGCATGGAAACGGCTTTTGCATCCTCTCCTTTTTCGTGGAAACCTTTCGATGTATCAAGAAGCTCAGTAAGAGCGTTTTTTGTCAGCACATGGCATTTGTAGGTATTTTCCACATACTCCCTGAGAGCCTTCATTCCCTCCAGAGCCGGCACCTCAGCCGAAGCAAGAGTAAACATGTAGATATCGGGGTTTCCATTGCGGTCATCCTGCCACACTATCCTGTCCCCATATATATCTGGAGCCCCATGATAAACGGCTTCATCGCTGGTTATCGGTATTTCCCTGGAACTGGAGATTTCATACATGTAGATGTCTGGGAACACCATTCCATACATCAACACTATCCTGTCTTCGTAGATTGCCGGGCTCCACGCATCGGCGGCAATGAAAGTCAGTTCTGAAGTAGAAAGGTTATACATCCAGACTAAATCGCCTGCCCCTTCACTCATATACACCACCCTATCCCCGTAGATAGCAGGCCCGTATTCAAGAAAACCTCCATCTCCTGCGAGCTGAGTTTCCGTGGAAGTAGAAAGGTTGTACATGTAGATGTCGACGATGTAGGTATCCGCATTTCCATTCCGCTCATCTGTCCAGACTATCCTGTCCCCATAGATAGCAGGCCCTCTCTGGTTCGATTCGTTGGTGGTTATCTGAGTTTCGATGGAACTGGAGATATTAAACATGTAGATATCCGCATTTCCATTCCTATCATCTGTCCAGACTATTCTGTCCCCATAGATAGCAGGCCCACTTTGATTCGATTCGTTTGTGGTAATCTGAGTTTCGGTGGAACTGGAGAGGTCATACATGTAGATATCCGCATTTCCATTCCTATCATCTGTCCAGACTATCCTGTCCCCGTAAATAGCAGGGCCGCTCTGGTTTGATTCACTGGTGGTAATCTGAATTTCGGCGGAACTTGAAAGGTCATACATGTAGATATCCCAGTTTGGATCGTAAATGTAGGCATCATAATATCCATTTCGATCATCCTGCCACACAATCCGTTCACCATAAATCTCGGGATCCATCTGGCTTGAGTTATTGGTAGTGATCTGAGTTTCCGTACCCTGTATTTCAGGAGGCTTTAACTCACCGGAATCAAGAGTAAACATGTAGATGTCCCGGTTTCCATTACGGTCATCACTCCAGACGATTCTGTCCCCGTACATTGCAGGCCACCCCTGAAAGGATTCATCGGTGGTAATTTGAGATTCGGCGGAGGTGGACAGGTCGTACATGTAGATGTCCTGGTTTCCATTGCGCCCATCCATCCAGACGATCTTATCCCCGTATATATTGGGAGACCAGCCTGAGCCATAATTTCCGGTAGTTATCCGGGTTTCGGTGGAAGTGGAGATATTATACATGTAAATGTCAATGAGTCCTGTGGAATCTGCACCCGTCCATACGACCCTATCCCCGTAGATATTAGACCGCCCTAAATTCAAAACTCTTGATTCATTTGAGATCCTGGTTTCCCTGTGAGTGGAGAGATCGTACATGTAGGTATCGTAGTTTCCATTACGGGAATCAGTCCACACTATCCGGTTCCCATAGATAACAGGATCCCACTGATCGGCTTCATCTGTGGTGATCTGAGTTTCCACGGAAGTGGAAAGATTGTACATGTAGATATCCAGGTTTCCATTGCGTGAGTCCTGATAGACTATCCGGTCTTCATAGATTAAAGCGCCTCCCTGTTCGGATTCGGCGGTGATTACCGGGGTTTCGGTGGAAGTGGAAAGGTCGTACATGTAGATGTCGCCGTTTCCATTACGAGCATCATACCACACTATCCTGTCCCCGTAGATAGCAGGACCAAATTGATCTGATTCATTGGTGGTGATCCGGGTTTCGGTGGAAGTGGAGATGTCATACATGTAGATATCGTAGTTTCCATTGCGCAAATCCTGATACACTATTTTTTCCCCGTAGATCAGGGTACTCCCCTGGTCGGATTCATCGGCAGTTATCTGAGTTTCAATACCCTGTGCCATATCCGCAGACGCGGTCGCACAGATGAAAGGCAAAAAGAATAAAGCTACAACTATTGAACACAGCCTTTTTCCGGTTTTCATTTTTATTCTCCCAGGATTCTGAAAATTAGTTTTCTGTGGTTGTTGGTTATTAGTTGTCTTTTTCTTTCTTTATTCAGTGTTTAGCACTTACAATCGTCCATTCCAGTAAAAATCAATATCAATATGCCTATTTTTCAAAAATCAAACAGATCTTATAAATATAGGCATACAACTGGCAAGACCATATTAATAAGTATATAATGATAATTATATATAATAACTCCTGGTAATAATATATCGGCAGCCCCTGCTTAATTTGCCGATATTATTCAAAATATCCAAAAAGCAAATTTTTTGTATTTATTTTCTGACTTTTAGGGATGAAGCTTTCTTGTCAGCTACGTAAGAAAAATAATAACAGGTAATCATGCTGTTATTAAGAAAAAGCGTGCGTTATGGGAAACGCCTTCCCTGCTCGAAGAATATTTCCCTTGTTCCCGGAAACCGCACTTTAATCCACAGAGAAAATTTCAAACTACAGGTAAATACAAGCTGCTCCACCAGCTTGTCTGGCGGCCCTGCAAAAAAGAGGAAAGAAGAAAGAAGAAAGAAATAGAGAGAAAGAAGAAAGAAGAAGCTGGGAAAGAAGAAAGAAATAGAGAGAAAGAAGAACTAAGAAGCTGGGAAATGTAGTAAAAGGCAATAAAAGCAGATTTGGACTCTTATTTGCCTATTCTTTCCTTTTTCTTCTTATTTGTTTGCAAGACCGCTCTCCTGCGTCAAGCGTGAAAAGAACGACTTGATATAGTGAATAAGGTTAAATCAATTGAAATAGTCCATTTAAAAGTTAAGTGAACTACCCCCTCCCTGCCTGATGGCGAGGAAGGGGCTTCTTGCTTCATCCCCCGAACTACTGTTCGCAAGTCCACAAGCCCATCCCCTACGTTCCG
>NZ_JJQY01000005.1:0-10279 GCF_000979295.1 Methanosarcina sp. 1.H.T.1A.1
GAAACTCGGGTGCCGAAGCGAAACTCGGGTGCCGAAGCGAAACTCGGGTGCCGAAGCGAAACTCGGGTGCCGAAGCGAAACTCGGGAAGGACAACAGGAACATTGAGTGCAAAGGAATTTAATTTTGAAGCTTCATTTTCCGGGATCTGTTTAATAAAGATATTTGATCATGAATTTCTTTCAGGTTACCAGTTCAGATGGGTCAAACTCATGATCTTTTATTCCTTTTTCACTTATCCTTTGCCTGAGCAGGTCAAGCACTTCTTCATCCGAGACATCATACCAGTTTTCATAAACCTGAGCAACAGCCCTGAAATAGACAGGTATATCGAGTACTACGAGTTCATCGGCTTCTTTTGCTATCGCGTCTGCTGCCTCTCTTCCTGCCACAGGCACAGCAACTACAATTTTTCCTGCCTTCCTGGCTCTGCAAAGTTTAATGGCTACCCGCATGGTAGAACCCATAGCAATCCCGTCATCGACAAGGATTATTGTTCTTCTTGAAAGTTTAGGCAGAGGATTTCCCCCCCTGAAAGCATTTACGCGCCTTTCGACCTCAGCAATCTGTTCCTGTTTGATCTTTTCAATAGTTTCCCTGGCGAGCCAGTAGCCGGCATTTTTTATAATAAAGGTACTCCCGTTCTCGGCTATTGCCCCGAATCCGGCTTCAGGGTTGTCAGGAAAAGGCAGTTTCCTTACAATAATAAGGGAGAAATCAGCTCCCAGCTTCCTTGAAACCTGCAGTCCCACTTCCACCCCCCCGCGCGGAATAGCAAGGATCAGAGGGTTTTCAGGCCTGTACATTTCAAGAACTTGAGCCAGTTTCTCTCCTGCATCTTTACGGTTTTTGAACATACTTCCTCCTCAGCTTCCCCCTTAACTTCCTGAGTTTGTCCCTCTTTCAATACCCCATTAAAAAACAACCCTTACAGGTGGGCTGTAGACCTCAACTGAAGAGCCTGAGGGGAGGGTCGTTTCCGGCAGGCAGAGGGCCAGTACCTGCCTTGCAACATCTTCCGGTTTGAGAGTCGGCACATCGGAGTATATGGAGTGGTACATCCGGGTGTCCACACCTGCAGGGCAGACTGCATATACCTGCAGCCCTCCTCCCACCTCGTAGGCAAGAGCTTCGGTTAGGCCTATTATCGCAAATTTCGAGGCGCAGTAAACCGAAAGCTTAGGGACCCCACGTTTTCCTTCCTCTGAAGCTATGTTGATGATCCGGCCGTTCCCCCGCTTCAGCAACTGGGGCAGGGCATATTTTGTGCAGTAAAAAATCCCCTTCACGTTTGTGTCCATTATTTCATCATATTCCTCTGTCGAGGTTTCCACAAGGTACTTATTGTATGCTACTCCGGCATTATTCACCAGAATGTCAATCCTCCCAAAGGCATTTACTGCCTTTGAAATAAGGTCCTTAACGTCTCTTTCTACCCTGAGATCGGTCTTTACTGCAAGAGCCCTTCCTCCTTTTCTCTCAACCAACCGGGCAGTTTCCCTGATCTCTTTCCCGGTTCTTGCAGCAATTACAACATCGGCTCCTTCTCCTGCCAGCGCCAGGCAGATGGCCCTTCCAATTCCCCTTCCTCCACCAGTTACAATAGCTGTCTGACCTTTCAGTTTCATAGAAGTCCCTTTATTAATTCTTTAGCAGGATGAAGGATATATCTTTGGAAGCATAGTTTCTGAGAAAGAGTTCTGAAAAGGAAATCATCAAGCTTAGCCCTGTTCAGGCTAAAAATTCGGAAGGAAAACTGAACCAGATATAAAACTGGATCAGATGTAAAGCTTAACCTGAGCAAATATCCGCCAACAAAGTCATAAAGAGGGAGGAAAAAGACAATTCAGGTGGATTCTCCCTTGCATGCCTTTTCGGTTATCCGTAAAACCAATGTTTCCCATCCTTTATAGCCTATCAGAGCAGCGGGACCGGCGGGGCATAGACCTCGATGACCGAGCCTGAAATTATGTTTGACTCCGGGAGAGCCAGTTCCAGGACTTTTTCAGCAACGTGGTCCGGTTTGAGCACAGGCCTGTCCTTGAACATGGAATGGTACATCTCCGAGTCCACTGCCCCCGGGCAGACGGAATAGACCATCACCCTTCCGCTCAACTCGGAGGCCAGGGCTTCGGTCATTCCGTTTACCGCAAACTTCGAGGCACAGTAGACGGAAAGGTCTGAAAGCCCGTGTTTGCCTGCGCCTGAGGAGATATTAATTATCTTACCGTTTTCGCTCTTTTCAAGATAAGGCACAGCGTATTTCGTGCAGAGGAAAGTCCCCTTAACATTTGTATCCATCATCTCGTCGTATTCTTCAATTGAGGTCTCTTCTATGTGGTTCATGTGTACGACCCCAGCATTGTTGACGAGGATATCAATCCTCCCACACTTCTCGATGGCCTTCAGGATCATACCCTCAACATCCGCTTCAGATCTCACATCTGCCTGGATCTCAAGGGATCTGCTCCCTATGTTTTTGACCATTCTTGCGGTTTCTTCGATTTCTTCCCTGTGCCTTGCCACAATGACAATATTTGCTCCCTCTTTTGCCAGCGACAGGCAGACCGCCCTCCCGATCCCTCTGCCCCCTCCAGTTACGATTGCTGTTTGGCCTTTTAAGCTCATCATCAGTATCACCTGTACTTGAACAGTTTTATCCAGTAATTTTTTATTTAATCTCAAATTTAATAATCGGATCGGAGGACGCATATACTTTTGGAAACATAGTTCCATAATAGGGTTCAGGAATAAATATCTCTTTCAAACTTAATTTCTTGCGACATGTTCTTTCATAGCTGGTTTCAGGTTCTTTTTCTATTGATTAACTTGCCTTCCTTGAAAAAAAGCACTGATTTCTCCGGAGCCCTGGCTGAGTTCCTGATGGCAGGAAGATGAAAGTTAGAGCTGCCGGTTTATTCCAGATATTCTTCAGGTTCACTCCAGATATTCGCCGTCCAGATAGCAATACTTCCAGTCTTCTCCGGGCTGGAAAGACTGAATTATGGGGTGTCCGGTCTCCTGAAAGTGTTTTGTTGCATGCTTGTTTTTTGACATGTCACAGCATCCCACGTGCCCGCAGATAAGACATATCCTCAAATGCACCCACCGGTCTCCGCTTTTCAGGCATTCCCCACAACCCTTTGAGCCCGGTTCTACATCTTCTATTTGTATCAAATCTTTGTGCTCACAAACCATGGTTTTCCTTCGGTTCAATTTCTTAAAACGTGAATCATGTGACAGTCACCTTGCTAAACCTCCACCTTGCAATAAGGAACATTATTCCTGCAAAAGCCAGCAGGGCAAGGAAGGAGACAAGGATATCGCTCTGGGTGTAAGTATAACGGATTCCTATCGCAGAAAAGTCGCTCCCTATTGCAAAATACCTGATCCCGCTGACCAGATGGGTAAGGGGATTGATTGTGGACAGGGCCCGAAGCAGTGGAGGAAAAGAACTTACAGGATAGAGAGCATTGCTCGTAAAAAAGAAGGGCATGGTAAGCAGGGTTATCACTGCCTGCATACCTTCCGGGCTTTCCATGCTTATGGCGATTGCAGCCGAGAGAAAGAGGAAGCCCAGGGAAAATATCCCGACAAAGAGCATGATCCCGAGCAGGGAAACTAGAAGCTGCATCGGGCTGTAGCCTTCAAAAAACTGGACCCCGAGCAAAAGCCCGAACCCCATGATAACGGAGGCCTGGATAAAGGACTTGGTCATGCCTGAAAGCCCTATCCCTATAATGATGTGGATTCTCGGAAGCGGGCTTGAAAGAGTTTCCCGCATAAGCCCCCAGTTTTTGTCAAAGAGCAGCACGGTCCCCCCGAAGAGGCTTGTAAAAAGCGTGGTCATGGCAATGACGCCTGCCCCTATGAAGGTAAGGTAGTTAACAGACCTGACCCCGGGAAAAACCGGGAGAGTTGCAGTCACACGATCAAAGTTGTTGGACATCGCAATTCCAAAAAACGCAAGCCAGAGAGCCGGCTGGACAAGAGACGCAAACAGGAGGGTCCTGAACCTGACAAACCTGAGCATATCCCGCCAGTAGATGGTAAGAAACCCCGTGTGCATCTTTTAACGCCTCCCTGCCCGCACGATTGCCACCGACCCCTTCTCTGCTCCCTCGTCCCTGAACTCCCTGCCGGTGTAGTGGACAAAAACATCATCCATTGAAGGTTTTTTGAGGTTTACGGCCTTAACCCTGATCCCCCCGTTTCGAAGTAGCTCCATGACCTCAGGCAGCAGATAGGTGCCGTCCACATTGACCATGACAACTATTCCCTTTGATTTTTCCCTGATCCCTTTTACACTGGAAAGCCCTTTGAGCAAACCTGAAGCAGCAGCATTGTCACTGCTTTCCAGGTAGATAAGGTCCTGTCCAAGGGCGTTTTTTAACTCCCAGGGCTTGCCCGTGACAATGATTTCTCCGTGGTCTATGATGCTGATCCTGTCGCTGAGCTGGTCGGCTTCGTCCATATAATGGGTTGTCAGGAAAATGGTTGTGCCCTGCTGGTTGATATCCTTTACATATTCCCAGATCCTTATTCGGGTCTGAGGGTCAAGCCCGAGTGTAGGCTCGTCCATGAAAAGCACTTTTGGCCGGGTCATAAGTCCCCTTGCAATCTCAAGCCTGCGTTTCATCCCACCGCTGAGGTGCCTTGTCAGAGTATCCCGCTTTCCTTCAAGTTCGACCAGTTTAATAAGCTCTTCAATCCGTTCCTGCCTTGCAGTTTTCGGCATGGAATAGAGCCTTCCGTGGTACTCCAGGATCTCCCGCACAGTCATGTCCCGATCAAGGGTCAGCTCCTGAAAAACAATCCCTATGGATTCCCTTACCTTTTCAGGCTCTTTTTCCACGTCATAGCCGGCAACCTTTGCTGTCCCCTTCTGGATCATCAGCAGGGTGGTGAGGATATTGATTACAGTACTCTTCCCAGCCCCATTTGGCCCGAGAAAAGAGAAAATCTCGCCTTCCTGAACAGTAAAACTGATGTTATCGACGGCTTTTACGTCGCCGAAGGAATATTCAAGGTCATTTACCTCGATGATGCTGCCTTCCAGTGTCAGGACCCCTATCCCTTTTCCTAAGGAGATTCGACCTTAAGCGATAAATAGATACTTTACTTCCGGGATGGCATTTTCTAGAAGTCCAGTTAAAGTGATCTAAAAAAGTTTTAAAATATATTTGAAGGAAAACCTGTTTTGAGCCGAAAGGCCCTGGTTATGTACCATAAGTAGCTTAATCCCAATAAAGAGTCAGGATCTACTTGTCTCATACCAAGGGCACTCACCGCCCGCTTTGTGGGCGGCCTTTTGAGAAAAGCAGATTTCTGATAAATGATTGTAAAAAAGTTCCAGGCCGCAAAGCAGCCAGGCTTTTTTTTCTGCGAAGGACGTCTCTATTCTTAAGGCCTTCATTTTCCAGAGATAAATAACTTAATTCCCTATAATATACTCCTTCAAATCCGATTTCAGAATCCTTTCGATTTCTCCCCAATTGCTGTCCCTGGTTTCGGTAAACATGTACCCGAAGAAGCCGTACTTCTCATGGTCGGCTTTCCTGAGTTCCAGGGGCTTTTCAAGGTCCGAAAGCAATTTTTCATAATCAAAAGCCTTTATTTCATTCAAATTCAAATCTACCGGCTTGTTCAGCATCACAAGGCAGAAGCTCTTTCCCTCCCTGCCTTCGAGAATCCTTTTCCAGTCCGGTTCAAGCTGCCCAAGGAAGTACCTGTAAGTGTTAATCCCATATGCAAAATAGGCGAGATCTGTTGTACACCAGCCGGCAAAACGCATGGGGTTCACCTCAATGGGCTGGATTCTCCTGTCGTTACCTATCCGCAGCTCGATATGGAGGGGGAAATTCTTAAGCCCTGCCAGTTTCCCTATTTCCTTCAAAAGGTCTTCCACAGCTTCCCGATAAGTTTCTATAACCGATTTTGAAGTAAAGTATACCCTGTCGCTAACATCGTTTTCCGAAGAGAAAATGTGCTTGAAGATGTTCACGACTACCGGCTTTCCTGCACTGTTGAAGTAAGCATCAACCGCAAACTCTTCTCCTTCGATATTTTCTTCGATAATAAACTTCCCGGTATCAAGAACCTGCACCGGATAGCGTCCCTTAATTTCCTCGACTTCGGCTTTTATGCGCTGAAGGACTGAAAACCATTCCTCGTTAGTGGATACTTTGTACACCCCGAGGCTAAAAAATCCAACAGCAGGTTTTATGATGAAGGGCTTTTTGATATCCTCAACCCGGATCTCATCCAGCTTTTCAAACTCAACGCCCTGGAAATAGAAGTCAGGATATATCCTTTCCAGCAGTTCTCTGAATTTGATTTTGTTCTTGAAAAGTTCAATTTTTGCAGGCAACCCTGTAAAATCCAAATTTTCAGAAATCCAGCCAAGGGAGTTTTCGGAGTTGGAATAAAGGGAACATTCACCCTTTTCTTTTATTAATTTTATAAACTCAGCTTCTTCAAGGAGCCTCAGCTCTTTTTTGGCATTTATTTCGGCTGCCATTTCATTTTTTAAAACAGGAATCTGCATCTCTGCAGCAGTATCTTTTAAAAAGTCGGAGACGTAGGGGTGGTCGAGTATTAACATTTTTATAACCTTTTTTATGGTCTTTCGGCCTGGAAACCTGAAGTCAGATAATAAGATAGGTTAGTAATATTTATTGTGGAGCTATTAGAAATCTCTTCTTCTCTTTGTATCAGAACGTCTCTTTGTATCAGAACGTCTCTTTGTATCAGGATGTGGTGCGGGAAATAAGTTTTAAAAGAATATTTTTGTCATCGGAATCTATCCAGCCGGTGAAATAAAGGACTGCAGCAAAAACCGGGATGGAAGCAGCACTGAGGACGAGAATATCCATATATGGTCCGAACAGGATAATAAGTAGAGATATCACGCCTGCTCCTATAAGGGGAGAAACGGCTCCTTTGAGCGGGTTTTCGTGTAAAAGGTTCTTATGAATCCAGAAAAGACCGAACATCATTGACCCGAATACTGAAAATACAGTCGCGATAGCTGCACCTACGTAGCCATTTGAAGGGATCAGTATCAGGTTTAAAATTACGTTTAGAAATGCGGCTAATATGGCTGTTTTTGAGATTATTTGCTGGTTCCCGCTCGAAACGCATGTGGAACTGATAAGAACACTTATGAACGTGATAGCTGTTGCCCAGATAAGGATTTGCAGCGCAATTATTGATTTCTGATATTCCGGCCCGTAAAAGGTCAGAATGATTTTCTCCGAAGCAAAGGTTACCAGGACTGCAATCAGCAGACCTGCTGCGAAAAGATACTTAAAAGTCCTGGCATATGCAAAACTGAATGAATCAAAAGAATCCTTAAAATATTTTGACATCAAAGGAAATGTGGAAGTTGTAAACGCTGTCGGAAAGAAAACAAGTGCATCCGTAAGGCGATAGGCAGCAGAATAAAACCCGACTTCAGCATCTCCCCGTAAAAAGGAGAGCATAAGGACATCAATCCTGAAATATACAACAGTAAAGACCGAGGCGACTGCAATCGGAATAGCTTCTTTTAATAGCTGTTTTATTAAAGATAGATCAACATCGAAGGATACTTTAACTAATTTTTTTGAGAAAAGGATCATCAATAAATTATGTATAAGGGTGGCTGAAACCGAGGCAAAGATAAAAACATTAAGTGTCGAATGATTTGCAACAGCCAAAAAAATAAATATAAGAAGAAAGACCCTGCTGATCAGGTTGAAAAATAAAGAGTATTCCATTCTCAATTTTGCTTCATATATAGTTCCGTAGGCTCCGGTTCCGCTGATAAGCAGTCCGAGAGACACTATATACAATGCATTTTTTGTGGAGGGGGGGAAATTTATGATATTTATAAAAATAAAAGCTAAGATTAATGCAACGAACGCAAGGAAGAATTTTATTATCGTCCCGTTGCCGATCAGTTTCCCTGCTTTTTCGGGATATTTTGCAGCCTCCCTTACAAGTATTTGATGGACTCCCAGGTCAGGGATGAAACTGAAAAAATAGATAAAAGCAAAAGCAAAACAATATATTCCGTAATCCTCGGGGCCCAGGTAACGGGCAATGTATAACATGGCGAAGAAACTGAGAATATTTGTTGTTATGCCGTTAAGAAACAAAAACCCGCTATTTCTCGCAAGGTATTTAATAGTCTGCATAAAAATATCTATAAGGACAATGTGACAAAGGAATATAACTTTATTGTTGAACTTATTCTGAAGCCATTATTAAAGTGTGCACAAAATAATACATCTTCCGGAATAAAATTCGTTGGAAACTGGTAAAACTCCTTAATACGGCAACTATATATCCTTGCAAATTTCTTTAGTTGTTGGGGAGAGTGAATTATTTGTGTATGTTTTGATAACGCCTGTTAAGGATGAAGAAAAGAATCTTCATGAGGTAATCGAGTCCGTAATTTCCCAGACTGTAAAACCTGTTCTCTGGTTGATTATTGATGATGGAAGTACTGACAATTCTCCAAAAATAATACACAGCTTTGTGTCCAAACATGCCTGGATAAAAACTATACGTTTGCCGCCTCATCCGAGAGACATAATTTTTCACGTATCTTATGTATATAAGTCCGGATTTGATTTTATTGTAAAATATTGCGGCAGACATAAAATCCAATATAGTTTTATTGCTTCAATGGATGCGGATACAGTACTGGAAAAAGAATACTTTGAAAAGATATTGCATAAATTTGAATCCAGCAATAAGTTAGGTATTGCAAGTGGAGGACTATACCATGAAATTGATGGAAAATTAAAGCTGTCCGGACAGGCTGAAAACTTCCCATCAGGCACCGGAAGAGTCTGGTCAAAAGAATGCTTTTTTGATACTGACGGCTTTTCATTAGAACCTTCTGCGGATTCAATCTCAAATATAAAAGCCATAATGCGGGGCTGGCAGATTCAAAGATTTAACGAAATACAGATGGTAGAAAAAAGATTAACAGGCAGTGCAGAAGGTTTGTGGAAGGGGTACAAATACAACGGATACATGGCTTACTATCTAAATAAAAATCCAATCTTAATATTACTGAATGTGTTTAACTATACCCTGAAAAAACCACACTATACCGGAATAGCCTTTTTACTGGGGTATATAAAGCCCTTTATTAAACGCGAAGAAAGAATAAAAGACAGGGAAATCCGGGAATATTACTGGACTTCGAGGTTAGTCGAATACAAGAATTTAGTAATTGGCAGACTAAAATCCCTGGTTTCCACAACTTAAATAATATTTTTTTCGGAAGAATTTCCGTTAAAAACGATATTTTAAAATATTTTCTTCAAGCTCCAGAAAATGGGATTTTGGGATATATAAACTTGTTTTCCTCAAAAAGTCTCAGAGATCTTTTTCTGTATGTATTCCGGTTCAAGTTTCGTTTCTCAAAATCGGAATTTGCAGTTATGCATCAGTGTCTTTTAAAATTCGTAGCCGGCTCAGACAAAGCTCAGAAACCATTCAGAAGCACACAGGCGACGATACTTGTTGATTCTCTTGTGATGAGTTCAGGGTTTATCTGGAAGAAAAAGGAGCAGAAATCATCCGGGGGCCGAATAAGGTTCCGACCGGCAGGAACATAACGGTAAGTCATCCGGACGGGGCGGTAGTAGAGTATGTGCAACACTCAAAATCCCCGTGAAAGAAGTTCGATCAATTCAAGCGGCAAAATCTGTAAAATCGCTGTTTAAAGTTTAAAAATTGATTTCTATTGTAGTGGGAGGAAAACTTCCTGCCGTTAAAATTGACCTGTTTATATATAATAACCCATATGGTTTTATTTTAAGCTCCCAGTAACTTTACTATAGTTTACTGATGAAGACTCCTTGAAGGGGGTAGTATATGAACAATAATGTCAAAAATCTACGTTTTCCGCCTCTGCCCATTGAAGAATGGGAAGATACGAAGAACACGCTGCACCTGTTTCTGCAGATCGTGGGGAAAATAAGGCTCGGGTTGTTTCCGAAAAAGAACCACTGGTGGCACGTGCCTTTTTATGTCTCGGTGCGCGGGCTTACGACCGGGCCAATTCCTTACAGGGGCATAACTTTTGAGATGGAGTTTGATTTCAAGAACCATGTTTTAAGGATCGAAACAAATGAGTGGGCTTCCAGGACCATTCCCCTGAAGGGACTTTCCGTGGCTGAGTTTTATGAAAATGTGTTTTCATGCCTGAAAGAACTCGGGATTACTGCAGAGATCAGGGCCTGTCTCTTATACACATCTCCGAGCCCACGAGACGGACTC
>NZ_JJQY01000085.1:0-69417 GCF_000979295.1 Methanosarcina sp. 1.H.T.1A.1
GTCCCTACCTCTCAGGACTGTTTAACCGGCATCCTTAGAGCCTTAAACTGAGGCGACATTCAAGGGTAACTATGTATTCTTTCCTATCGTTTACCGATTTTCCGTTGCTCATAATCGGTGATCTGGTCAACCAGGGCTTGTTAGACAAGCCCCTGAGTCTTTAGCTCAGGGGTAGTTGACAGGTTTTTATCCTTTTCTTCTAGCTTACTTTTTAAAAAGAAGTACAAAACGAAAGTATTTAATAATTATTTAAGATCTTATCTGCCTTAAATTCCGTCAGGCAGCTGCTCGATTTGTTTATGTTTTTGCAAAACCAGACAGAATTTCAAATTTTCAGGATCAATGTTGTCGAAAGGATGTAAAATGCATTGATTACGGATTCCCCTATGAAGACTTCCAGCAGACATTTAAGCAAGGGAATTCTCAGGCTTGATCCCACATACACAATCAAATTCGTGGGTACTGGCGGGAAAATAAATCCAGCCTTCTCAGCCTTTTTCTGAACTTCCCGTATTTAAACAAGACGTTTTGTTCATAATGGGTAATTTTATAATTCAGTCCTGCTTAATGTATAAAATCTCTTTGAGGGAAAAAATATGCAAACGTATTCGGGTTTTCTAAGGAGGTTAATAGCCTCTATAATTGATTCTTTTATAATCATCCTTCTTCTGGCTTTTATTCAGTTCATGTCAGGAGCCATGGGCGGAGCCTTTTTTTATATTCTTTTAATCCTGCTTTCCTGGAACTATTTTGCATACCAGGAGAGTTCAGTAAGGCAGGGAACAGTTGGGAAACAGGCGATGAATATTATTGTAACTGATCTTAACGGAAACAGAATTTCCTTTGAGCGTGCAACAAAACGCTTTGTGGGAAAGATTCTGGCATTCCTTCCTTTCTTCGCAGGATTCTTGCCCATTCTTTTTACTGAAAACAAACAGGGACTGCATGATAAAATAGCAAAAACTCTGGTTCTCGTTCGAGAGGATTGAACTCTTTTTTCTGACCCCCTATTTATTCCCCATTTTTTATAAATACATTTAAATATATTCATTACATTGAATTAATGGGGGAATGAAAACATGTTATTTATGGCAACCCTTTCGCATACACCAGAACATTGTTTCGCAAGAGATGAATACCAGGCCGATGGAAAAAAATGGGTTGAGGAAATGAGGAAATTGGGTGAAGTACTGGATATAAAAGTACACGGGGCATATGTCAGCCCTAATGAGCATACTTTCTATTTTGTCCTCGAAGCTGATAATTTTAATGCGATCTCTGATTTCTTAAGACCGCCGATGCTGACGCACCACAGCGGAAAGATATCTCCAATTATGACCGTTGAAGAAGCTTTTAAACTCCCATTCATAAAAAGTTGAAGATCAGGCGCCATAGAAATTCTTCAGAAACTGGTTCTCAGGGATTATTCTGAATTCTGGAGCATGAATCCGAATATTGAGCTCAGAAGACTACGGATGTTCGAATTCGGATTCTAGAAAATTACCTTGCTCAGTTTTTTTATGTTCTTTTTCTCTTTTTTACTCTTTTTTCATCTCAATCCAATCAACTACTGTAGAAAGGTTTTAATATTTATATAGTGATAAAATACTTTTATGATTCCTTACATAAAGAAGTAGGAAACTATTTGCCGCCAGAGAAAGTAAGGAACGGTTGACATGTCCATTTATGTTGAAAAGCGCAGGTCTGCAAAGAAAAGTTCTATTAAGATCAACTCAACTCCTGTTGATTACGTGCAGAGTTATCCAGTCCAGAGTAACCCAGCTCAAAATGGTTCCTTTCAGGATTATCCGGTTCAGAGCAGTCCGATTCAGGGCACCTCTCTTAGTTTTCACCCTACCCTTCCAGAGAATTCCCCTGTCTCGCTCTTTTCCGGACAGTATTCGGGGCTTAAAGTTTTTCTGGATATGGATGGAGTACTTACGGATTTTACAGGCGCATGCGAGAGATTAAGTGAACATATGATGTTCTGGTACACTGCCGATAAGGAACGTTTCTGGAAGCACATTACGGCTGCAGGAGCCCAGTTCTGGTCAGATATGCCCTGGATGGCTGGAGGGAAGGAACTTCATGGCTTTCTTAAAAGCTCCGGCTTACACCCTACAATCCTTTCTGCCCTCCCCACCCCGGACCGAAAGATTGCTCTGGTTAATGCCAGAAAAGGAAAAATAGAGTGGCTGAAAAAAGAACTCGGAACTCCATACGCAAACAATGCAATCCTCTGTTTCCGCCCGGAAAAAGCTCTCCAGTCCGGAACCTCAAGGGTCCTGATCGATGATAACTCCGATAATATCCGTGAATGGGAAGAAGCAGGAGGGACAGCTATCCTGCATAAGAGCACGGACAGGACAATCAGGTGTTTAAGCAAAACTATTAAACTCGAGCAAAGATTCTAATTATTTAAATTGTTACGTTTTCCAGGTTCTTATTCCTCTTCCAGGCTGAACCGCAGGTTTTTCTGGATTTTGCTTCCGCTTATAGAAAAGCGGGTTATTCCGGAAACATCTGTTACTGGAAGCGCAGGCAGGCGATGCATCATAAACAAAAATACAATTGATTTATTTTAGCTTGCTTGTCCGGGTAATAAACCTTAATTCCAGGATGATGATCTTTAACTCCTGAGGCTCTTTCTGAAAATTCTTTCTTATCCTGGAAGCTTACAATTCTTAGCAAAATAACATAAATTAAATAATAAAACTGTATTTTCTCTATTGTTTGTGCTTCCGCTAACCTCTGACGCGTAACTTTTGACACGTTAATCATATCGAACAGATCTTTCATCCCGGCGGGAGCTCATCCTCCCTCATTCCTCCCGTTTTCCCCTGGATTATAGGACACAGGAAGGAAAAAATTCAGGCGTATAAATGATGTTTTCTTGATTTTCAAAAAAGCTTAAAAGGGAAGAGGATTTTGATCTTTTTTTCAGTAAAACCTCCTCTACCTTCCGGTTCACCTTTTCATCTCTGTCTCCTGTGAAGTAAATACGCAATCCCGGTGAGTCCACTAAAGGTGAAAAGGGCTCCAAATCCAGGTGTACTTTCTTCTGCAACCTTTTCTGCAACTTCTCCTTCTACCGGCTCTTCAATTTCCATATTGCTCTCATAACGAGAATCCGAGGAGGGTTGTATCTGGCTACTTAATGGAGCAGCCCTTTCGTTTTTTGTAGCTGGCTCTCCAGCAGGCATTTCAGGAACCGTTTCTTCGCCATCTTCAGCTCCCGGACTGGAGAATTCAGGTACCTCCACGAAGAGGGATGTATAGGGTGTCACAAATTTATATTCAAGGGCTAGGTCCGTTACTGCAGACACAAGTGGCTCGTTTTCTCCTTCTACTTCAATCCTATCCAGCAGGGATTCGATGGTGGTATAGGCCCAGAGCCTGGGAATAAAGGCATTTTCCCCTTTCGGGCTTACAGTAAACTCTTTTGAAAAAATTCTAGCTCCGGTCCTGGTACTGGCCGAAACATCCGCCTGGATTTTGCCGGTTTCAGAGCTGTATTTCCCGAGGACAATAGCATCAGAGCCCTCAAAGAGGTTCTTTTCCCCGGTGTTTACGAGTTCGGAGAGCCCATTGCTGTAGGAGAAGTCCATGTCCGTGATCAGGGGGGTTGAAATCGTTTTATAAAAACTCCCTATTTCCTCAGAAGCGTTATCATCCGGAGCGAACCTCTCTGCAGTCCCGTTGTTTTCCAGGCTCATAGCTCTCAGGAAACTATAGTTATTTTCGTCTTCAATCCCGAAGGCAATAGAAAAGATAGATACATGTGCGGTGTTGGCATCTTTAATGTTCTGACGGATTGCGTAAGGGGAAACAACGCCTTCAGTTGGCTCTCCGTCTGTAAGGAAAACAATTATAGGCACTCTTCCGCTCTCAGGGTTGAACATCCCAAGAGCCGTAAGCAGGGCTTCATTTATGTTTGTGCCGCCGTTTGCCTCAAGGTTATTTACAAAGTCCAGAGCCCCGGTTTTTTGCTCCTCGTTTGCTTCCATTAGGGTCCCGGAATAGCTCTGTATGGAACTGTCAAAGAAAATAATGTTAAAGTAATCTCCGGGTGGCAGGTCCTCAATAATGTTGCCGAAAGCATCCTTTACCTGTTCGAGCTTGTATCCCTGCATAGAGCCGGACTTATCAAGGACAAAGATTATTTCTTTGCTCATGGCTGAGGTCCCGAGGTCTTCTTCGCTAGGGGAAAAGATGTGCATCATATACCCCTGGCCTTCATTTTCGTAAAAAAGCATGTTCCCGTTCAACGGAGGGTTTGCCGTTTCAAACACTACCCTGAGTTCCGAGATGGGAAGCGAGTCTGCCTTATAATGTACCTGCCCTCTGTTTGAGGAAAGGTACTCCACCTCAGCTTCCGGGAAAGCAGGGGTTTCCAGGCGGATAAGCTGGTTTGCAGAATTTACGTTTATGGTTACCGAAAAGTTTGCCACTGAACGGCTGCTTTCCAGGAACTGCACGAGTTCGTATTCCCCAAGAGTTTTCTTAAGCGCCTGTTCATATGTCAGCTTCACGATGATGCTCTGCCCGGGCTCAAAGCTCAGGGCATAGGCGAAAAGGTTTTCATCCTTTGTTTCAAGGAGGCCTGCTGTCCTTCCTTCCGATGCGGCAGACTCAAATCTTTCGGAAGCCTCTTTCTTTGGAAGTACGCCAGCCCTGTACTCTTTTCCATCAATAATCAGGGTAAAGCCCGAAATGAAAGCTTCTTCAGGAATCAAAAAACTGAACTTGTCTTCAACAGCCGTTTCAGCCGGGTTGCTGAGCTTTTCTTCAACAGTGGTAATTGCATACCCATTGTTTACATCCGTACTGAGCTTCAGGTACTCTGCAACAGGGCTGGCTGCCCCAATCTGAATCGATGCCAGCAAAACCAGGCAGATAATAAGAACTTTCCTTATACAAAATCCCCCTTCAGTTGATCCGATATTCAGGAAAATTTTTTGACTTTTTTATGCAAGAATTCAGGAATAATTCAGCAAATATTTATTACTGATATGTATGAAGATATGCCACTGTTTTATTTATATTTGACTTTAGCTGCGGATTCTTTCAAAGTTATGCAGGAAATTCGTGTAATGCATGAGAAATAAAAAGTTCCTTTAAAAGAGGTTTTTGAAAAGATAAAAGATCCGTCACCATTGTTAATTCTAAAATATATACAAAGTGATAAATTAATTAAGTTATGTGCGTGCCTGGTTTTCTCTATAAGTGAATAACTCTGCATTCACGCAACCTCTATGAAATTAATAAGAGTAGAACAGATGAAGTTAAGGTGATAACAGTTTATGATTATAAAAAAGACGGAACGCTCAGTTCGGCAACACTTGTCTGAGGGTTTGAAAAAGTAATGTACTTTTCCCTTATGGATCTGAGAATTATGGAGTCCTGCTTCCGCCTGAAAAAAAGAGATAATTGGAGACATATATTTGTGGATTATGAGTCGGCGGAAGCGACATTAATAAATACACATTTTTTTATTTATAACCATTTATCCGGGTAACAGCCCTTAGCTTTACGCTAATACCCGAATTTTGTTTCAGTTCAGGTTGGGGCTGGAGGACCCCAGAACTTTTCGGGAATCATTTATAATGGCTCTTCGCTATTTCATGTGGGTAACTTATATTCATCCCCTAAATGTTGAATTAGTATGTATAAACTTTAGAATCATTTGTTGTTGAAAATCACATTCAAGCTCGATGTATCTCTCTTTTGCCTGGTTACTTTAGAACTACGAAATTGTTTTCAACCCATACAAAACAGCGAAGATCCGAAAATATTTATTTCTACAGGCAAAATGATGTTTTTCCGAGTTTTCCGGTTTTTTGGGTTTTTCCGGCATTTTCCGAGTTTTGTGTTAGTGCAGGTAAAGGCTCAGTATTCTGAGATGGATTCCAGGGAATTTTCTGCAAGATTTATGATCCTCAGCTTCAGACGCTCAACATCTTCAAAAAAAGCTGTATGTTCTCCTGAAAAGATATCCTGCTGAAGCTTCCTTCCGAACTCATCATCCTTTCCGGGCTTTAAACGCAGGACTAGAGAACATGGGGCATAGCTCACTGCAGTTGCAAGTTCATCGCAGTCCCCGTCCGTAATTCCCAGAATAGGGATTCCAAATCTGGAAAAGATATTTCCTGCAAGCTCTGTTGTGTCATCCCCAACAGTAATGGCAAGACCTGCCCCTTCCATCATCTCAAATGAATGCTCTGCGCAGTGGTCTATAAGAATGACCTTAACTACCCCTTCCGGGATTTTCTCCTGCAAAAAACTCTGTTTCAAAGGAGAGGTTTTCGTTATCCCTTCGGTTTTGTATTCCATAGGGCTTTTGCAGACGTCGGGACTTTTTCGGGAAGCTGTGGTTTTTACCCATGCCCCGGACAGGTCAACAGGCACTCTTTCTCCATGTTTATGGAGAATTTCGATACCCTGTTCCTTTATGTTCCCTCCTTCTATTGAAGTCAGAAAGCCGTTTTCTGATACGAGGACGACCTCAGAGGAAGTAGCTTTTCCAACCACAATCCCTTCAACCATTATGTTTGCCCCTGGAAAGGTTGAGATTCGTCTCAGAACATGCCTTCCCTGATTGCTGATTTCTATGGTGTTGACTGGCATCGGAGGCGGGGAAATTTTAAGGTTCAGAAGGCCGGAGAGTTTTTTAGCATGGGGGTCTGCAGCCTGGTTCCAGGGAATGAGTTCCCCATCAAGGCATCCGGGCCTTTCAATCTGAATAAGGGGTTTCTCTTCAGGATTTTGTATATGCGAAACCACGATCCTTCCGAAAGTCCGGCCGGTTTGAAGCTCCCTGCCGTGGTTCAAAAGGCACACCATGTCGTTAGACCCGAAAAGAGACTCGATGCAGGCGCTGGGTTTCAGAAACTGCTCGATATCAATCAAGTTTTCAAGGCCGGCATCAATCGCCGCAACTTTTCCCAAGGTACCGCAGAGGCAGGCATTTATGCAATTTCCCCTGGAGAGAAGTGTAAGAATATCTTTAACTGTCTGGGGAGAATCCATAAGCTGTAGGTTATGAATCACTATTCCAATCTGCATATATTAAAAACATATATAGTCAAACTAATTATACTCATCGAATTAATTTTGTATTAATAATTTAATAATTTTTCCTAAATATTTTGGGATGTCTGCTTTTTCATCATTCAAATTCCCGGCAGATATCATAAGATTCAGCCAGTATAAAGGCATGGAGCTATTTGATAATTTATTTGTATTGTCTGAAGAGACGTATCTATACTATATCCGGTGAAGAGTTTGCTTCAGGGACATCTCCGCTAAAAATCAAAAAGTTATATGTCCGTAATTTATGTTAATTAATTTAAATATTGTATTATGAAATAATGTAATCTTCTATATTTTTTAAGTCTTATATTTTACGCTTATATCTATTCATATGCGTGGATCTGACCCCTGCACCCATGGCAGGAACTGGAAAAAGGGATTGATGAACGGTTTGATTGAAGAGTTCGCAATGGCAATACGGCAGTTACGCCTTAAAAAGCTCAGAACCCTGCTTATTCTCCTCGGAATCGCTATCGGAGTGGCAACGGTAGTAGCCGTCGTCTCGTTCGGAGAAGACCTTCGTATCAATGCAATCGAAGAGATACAGAAGTCCCGGGACCTGACCTTAATTGAGGTATCTCCGGGACTCAGGGAAGACGGACTTGTCCTCATAAGCGACTCGAAAGTAGAGGATATAAAAGAATACGGGGAAGTGGCATGCCCTTATGTAAAGGATGCTTATGTCAGCCCTTCAGGGAGCTATTTCGAATTGTTCGGGGTTCAAGGATGATTACAGGACTGCAAATGAGCTTGAACTTGCCGAAGGGAGCTGGTTCGATAGTGGACAGAACCAGATCGTACTTGGAAGTGATCTGTGGGAAAAACTGGAAAATATAGACGGGGCCAGAATAGGAACTCCAATAACAACCAGGCTGCGCCTTTATGAAGAAGACGGGGCCTCTTGATAGGGAAATAAGTTTTATTCCTGTGGGCCATCTGAAACCTGCAGAAAACGATATAGATACAGGGGCCTTCATGAAGCTTGAATATGCAAAAAAACTCAGCAAAAAGGAGTATTATGATGGGGTCCTGATAAAGGTGGAGAGTTCTTCACAGGTTCACGAAACAAGAGAGCAGGTCGAAAAAATCGGGTTTTCCTCTTCAAGTGCCCGGGACGAAATCGACTCGGTCAACCGGATCATGAACGGGGTGACCCTTGTCCTTGCCTTTTTCTCAAGTATTTCCCTGCTTGTAGGCAGCCTGATAGTGGTCAACACAATGGTAGTCTCGGTCTATGAACGGACCCGGGAAAGCGGAATTTCTAAGGCCCTCGGGGCTTCGGAGTCTGACATCCTGCGGATGTTTTTAGCCGAATACCTGTTTATAGGAACCGTGGGAGGAATTTTAGGAGACTTATTCGGCGTTCTTTTTGCAACCCTCATAGACAGGGTTGGAAGGTCCCTGCTAATTTCAAGGCTTGAAATAGGAAATCTCGAACATCTAACTGCCTTAAACTTCAAGATTCTTGCAGCCGGAATTCTTGTCTCCTTACTCGTTTCCGTGCTTTCGGGGCTTTATCCTGCCTGGAGGGCCTCAAAACTGGATCCTGTCAGGGCTTTAAGGCAGCTTTGAAAGGGAGATCGTCAGTTGCAGAAGGGGTTGTAAGAGGAGATATATAATCTCAGGAGATGAGCTGCCTTGAATACCGGAAACAAGATCTTAATAGCAGGGCTTCTTGGAGTCGGAGTGCTGTTCCTGCTTCCCTTTTTTTCAGTAGATGCTTACTCCTTTTACTGAGGGCAGGCTAAGGATATCGTCAACAAGGTCTCCGGGGACTTTGTGGTCGGTAACGATGGTGAGCCTGGGGCTGTCCGTAAAGTATGGGTCATCTGAGACGGCCTGACGAATGCTTACGTTGTGTCTTGAAATCAGGCCTGCAACTTCTGCAAGGATTCCAACGTGAGCAGCGTCTTCAGGGATGATGATGATTACCCCGAGCCCGAGAGCAGGGGCAACGTCTCTGAGAAAAGGGATTGAATGAACATTTTTGAATATAGTGCTCAGGAGTTCGTCAGAGATGATGGTCTTTGTGGTCGCGTCAACCACCCTCCGGTCAACCCCTACTTCCTTTGCAAGCTGAGTGTGTGCTATCTCGATGCTTCCGGAAGTTACCTTTCCTTCCTCGTTCACCTGAAACCCGCGTTCAAAAAGTAACTTAAGTACTTTTGCCTGTGCCGGGTATTTCTCGAACTTTTTGAGTAGTGTCTGCCACATAGAAATTATCATTAAATTGAGTCTCCAATATAAAGCTTACTGATTAGACCTGAGATGCGGGATTGATAAAAAGTTGCATCTGTTCCCACAGATATTTCCCCAAATCCTGAGGAAGGAATCGAACCTGAAGTAGCCTGCTAAATCCCGCTGATAAAGCATTTGCAGTTTATGAAATTGTGTTTTGTCCCTGATAAGTTGGTTGATCTATTCCGGAATCCATAGAAGGAATCTCTCAGTAATCTCCCCTGCGCCGCAAAGGGTCTGGCCCGACCCGCAACATACTAATAAAAATGTCTGTGCCTGCAACACAACTAAAAGAAATCCATGTGTCTTAGGTTAAGTGAGGAATCGTGATAATTACCTCCACTTTTAAAACAGTTCTCAAATATTTAGATCTTGTTGTAGACTGGAACAGGGTATCGATTTCATGTAAATAGGCTAAAATTTAAGGCAGGCTTCGGGTTCAAAATCATTAGTTAAATGTTTTAACTAAATGAAAATGCAAACCTCAACCTCACTGAAAAAAATCGAGGTGAATTTCACCTACTTATCTGGTTTGGTTTCTTTAAGATTCCGAAGTATTGGTTCGAGTCTTATATAAAAAGGTCAGATACTTTCGTTTGATTCTACAGTTGTGAGGTTTGAAAATTTTACCCCTTTAAGAGCCATCATAGCTTCAGCAAGCTCTGCAATTTCTTTGCCGTTCCCGTTCAGAACGACTACTTCAAAACAGTCATCAGGATCAAGATAAATATGCACGGAAGACTTTATCAGGTGAGAATAGTGATGCTGAATATCAGTTATGGCATTTGAAAGCCCGCGTTTTGTGTGATCATAAATAACCGCAACTGTTCCGACGCGATGGCCTTTAATGTCATTCATCAACTCATAATAGGAAATATAGCTCCTAATGGCATCTCTTATGCCTTCCGAGCGGGAAGAATAACCTCTGTTTTCAATAATCCCATCAAATTTACCAAGAAGAGTATCGGGAAGGGAAACCCCTATCCTCATAAGTTCTGTTTCCATTATATCACCCACCAGGTAATTTCAAATTCATTTGAATAATACTACTTTAGTTATGATACGTATTACTATATATGTTTTTTTAACTTGCTATCTAAAATAAAAGAGTTGGCTGGTATGAAGGTTGTTCTATATAATTGATTTATGATAAAATGGGTGTTTGGCTGAAATCCCCAAGCATCTCTGTTGAATATATCTTCTGAATAACATCTTCAGTATAACATCTTAAGTTAACACCTACTTTCTCCAGGCGTGACAAGAAGCTATACTAAATTACGCCACTGTATTACCTCTGCCTTTTGAGGTAATCCTGCTGGTGACATACATGAATAGCAACGTTTGTATGTGAAACTCATATGTGTCGAAATCATGGGGATAACTTTGATAATTCGTCAGGATGAAAATACTATGAAGAACAAAAGTGAATCACCTTAATCCTCCTATATGTGATACTAATATCAAATATAATAACATTAAATATTATGAAGCCCTGGAATAATATTAAATATATGATTGCCATATATTCATATGTCTATACGAACAGACACAATAAAGGAAAACGCCTCCTAAATCAATGAATTAAACTTGCAACGTTGGATATTCCTCACCTGTAAGTGCAGGCAGGTGGGGAATTTCAGGTGCAAGGGCAGAGCAAGAGAAATTCTGGCCTCTGCTCAATTATATCTTTTTTGGAATCTTTTCTGGCATGTCGCCTGGAAAACTGTTAGCGGTTTTGGATTTTTAGGATCAGTTTATCTGACCTGGCGAATCAATTTCTAAAAATAGTAAACAGAGGACTGGCTCCAATTTATGAAAAAATGGGGGAACGCATTCTTCACCTATATTTATGGGTTTACAGAAAAAGCAACGAAAATAGTACATTTCTTACAGGTCGTATCTCAACCGAATACTAATGAAGTAATTTTACTTTACCCCTAACCAGAAATCTTAGCAAAAATCCCTCATGCACCGATTTTTTGGCAGATGGGATCAAACATGTTCCTGCCTCTGATAGGATTCCTTTTGACATATCTCTCAAGTACTTTTTCTCACAACATCTTGCAAAGCAAAAATATTTTGGAGGCTTGCAGTTCCACCCCCATCAATTCTTATGCTTCAACTACCTTCAGAAACATATTCCCTTCAAGGATGCCCGAGCATGAAGACTGATCTTCCATGCCTACTCCTCTCCACGACTTCTCTTTCTGCCATCAACCGCGTTGCCTGCGTTAATTTGATGTACCTGCAGGACAGGAACCTGTATATGGAAATTCCAGGTTCAGGCAGTAAACAAAAATCCGAAAAAACAAAGTATCAGATCATTCTTATTGCCGCCCTCAAAAAAGAAATTGAATTAGCTCGCAGACTTGACCCTGAAAAGCTTGCAGCTGAAATCGAAAAAACAGGTTTTTCCTGCCAGCACTGCGGGAAATGCTGTAGACGGGCTTTTGGGGACAACCGCGTAGTATTGACTCCTCAGGAAATTGAGAAAATCCGGGGGTATACAGGGCTTTCAAAACTTGAGGTTGCAGGACCTCTTATCCCTGAAGCCTGCCAGCCTGAGAAAACCGGAGACGAGGACGCAGACCGGGATAAAGAAGGTTATTCCAGAGCTTTAGAAGCAAATGGAGGGTCCTCTCCGGAATTCCCTGAGATATTTGATCTCCTGAAGGACGATATCGACTCAGAGGGCAATATACATACCTATGGCTGGATGCTCAGGCGGAAAAGAAGTGGAGACTGCGTTTTCCTCGAAAATGACACAAATATGTGCAGGATTTATCCTGTGCGCCCGATGCTCTGCAGCACCTATCCTTTTTACATTGAAGGGCTTAAACTGTACACCTGCGAATGTGAAGGACTTGGGGATCACATTTCTGCGGAAGAGAGCCGAAAACTTGCAGATACCCTGCTTTCCAGATATATCTCGGAACTTGAGGATACGCTTGCCATGTACGAAAAATACGAGGATTTTGAAAAAGGGAACGAAGGTCCGGATATTGCAAGAAATAATCTGGAAAAAGACATGTGTACTTATATAGTCCACGACAGCAGAGGAATTACAAAAATCATCGATTGAGGCACGGGATTTCAGGATACCCCGGTGGTCCCTGATTAGTTGTTTGATCTATTCCGGAATCCGGGAGGAGATTTATCATTTCCTCCCCCCGCGCTGCACGGAACTGGGCCGGCCTGCCACCAGCTAAAAAGTCCGCTTGAGCGAGCGAAGCTCACTACTATAATCTATAAATTAGCCCTCTTGAGTGCAGCGAAAAGGATCGCATACTGTTGCACTTGCAGTGCAACTCCCAGAAAATCTCTGATTTCCTGTGATCCCGAAGCGAAACTCGGGCGGCGCAATTCGGGCGGAAAAATTCTGCTATTCCTGCCCTGAATTTCATTTCTGTTCTGAATCATCAATTAAATTTATTTATTAGAAAGCGCCAGTTATTCCCCATGACCGGAATGTCTGGTAGTGACAATCGCCCGATGACCGTTTCGGAGAAGATCTTTTCGAAGGCCTCCGGAACTCCCGTTAAAGCCGGGGATTTTGTACTGGCAAACATAGACCTGGCAATGACCCACGACATCACAGGTCCGCTGGCAGTCCAGGGCTTTTACGAAATCATGAGAGATGAGGAAGAAAAAAAAGTCTGGGACCCCAGCAAAATCGTAATTATATTCGATCACCAGGTCCCTGCAGACTCAATTAATGCCGCACAAAACCATATCATGCTAAGGAAGTTTGCGAAAGAGCAGGGCATTTTAAATTATGATGTATATGAAGGAGTCTGCCACCAGGTCCTGCCTGAAAAAGGGCATGTGCTGCCCGGAGACCTGGTTGTTGGTTCTGATTCCCATACCTGTGCATACGGGTCTTTGGGGGCATTTTCTACCGGAATAGGATCTACTGATATGTCAGCCGTTTTTGCTACAGGCAAACTCTGGTTCAGGGTTCCTGAGACCTTCCGGTTTGAAATCGAAGGTAAACTGCCGAAGCACGTTTACTCCAAAGACCTTATCCTGCATCTTATCGGGGATGTCGGGGTAGAAGGTGCCAGGTATATGGCAGCCGAGTATGCAGGTTCGACAATTCGCTCCCTCTCCGTCCCTGAGCGCATGACCATGTCCAACATGGCAATCGAGATGGGAGGAAAAGCAGGAATCATTGAAGCCGATGAGGTTACCGAAGCATACCTGAAAGAGCGTATTCCGGGCTATAAACTTGACCCGTACTGGAAGTCTGATGAAGGTGCTAAATACCTGGAGGTCAGGCATTATGATGTCTCTGACCTTGAACCCCAGGTAGCCTGCCCTCACAATGTTGATAACGTAAAGCCGGTAACTGAAGTAGAAGGCACGAAAATTGACCAGATCTTTATGGGCTCCTGCACCAACGGCAGGTTCGAAGACATAAAGCTCATGGCGGATATCATGGGTGACGAACCGGTTGCAAAAGATGTGCGTCTCCTTGTTGTGCCCGCTTCAAGGACAGAATACATGAAACTGTTAAAAGCCGGGTATATTGAAAAACTCATGAACGCCGGCGCAATAGTAGAGTCTCCCTGCTGTGGACCATGCATGGGCGGCTCTTTCGGCCTTCTCGGCTCGGGAGAAGTTGGCCTTGCGACCTCCAACCGCAACTTCAAAGGCAGAGAAGGAAGTGCAGATTCATTTGTGTACCTTTCTTCCCCTGCAACAGCAGGAGCATCCGCTCTCACAGGAGAAATTACCGACCCCAGGAAGGTTTGAAAAACCCTCCTGCTTTACTTCTTTTGAGTTTTCCCATAACTATTTATTTATCTTGAACAGGTGTTAGAATGCCGGAGGCTGACTTATCCATTTTAAACAGGGTGTATGAAATCATCCTGGATCGAAAAGAGAATTATGACGAAAATTCATATGTCTGCAAACTTTTAAACCACCGCAAGGGTATGAATAAAATCCTTGAGAAAGTGGGAGAGGAATCTGTTGAAACTATACTTGCAGTCAGGAACGAAGACCATAAAGAAATTGTCTCAGAGAGCTCGGACCTTATTTTCCATCTACTGGTAATGCTTGCCGCAAACAACGTTACCCTTGATGAAATCGCAGAGGAGCTCAGTGCCAGGCACGAAAATATGAAAAGAGACTAACTAAAGATATTTAAAAAACGATAAAAGGGGAATAGAAGTAAAATATAGAAGTAAAATATAGAAGTAAAATAAGAACTGCAGAAGCTAAGACGAAATATTTAAAGAGGCTGAGAGGGTTTGAAGACCCGGGACTTCTGTCCTCCGGTCTGACTGCCCTTAATTAAATTGCAGTTTCAATACACCGCAAGTTCGTTCAACACATCGGTTTTTGACAGGGTTCCTTTTGGAACTCCATTGATTGTTACAATAAGCCTTCCTACGTTATATTTATGGAAGAGTTTTACCACATCATAGAGCTGCATGTCTCCATCAACAGTTATCAGCTCTTTTGTCATTATGTCCTTAACCTTTACATTGGGTTTTCCCTGTGCAATGGCATGTGCGATATCAGTGTAAGTAATTATCCCTACGATTTTTCCTTTGTCTTCCACAGGAGTTCCGTGTACATTATTCCGGATAAAAAGCCTTGTTGCTTCCTGAATACTGGCATTGAAATTCACAAGCAGCGGAGGATATTTCATATAATGTTTGACATGTTTTTTAGGCAGGGAGATCATTTCTGTAATGTTAAATAGGATTGCGTTATTGGTGTCGTCCCTTCCTGTAACTTCTCCACGGACTATAAGACGGTTTACAGGTGTTGGACCCACCTGAAGCTTATCGTCCATTACAAAGTCCTTGATATTTCCTATTACCCTGATTACCCCATTACAGGCATCGGGATTCCGGACGGTCGTAAAGCTGATTTCTGCAGCTGTTGCCCCATTAACGATTACATTATTCCTGTAGAGCGGAACAACGGATTCGTTTTTCAACTGCTGGATGCGTAAAGAATCATATGCTGCCCCTGTTGGTTTATACCCTCCCTTTGGCCCGGGGACACCCTCGACCAGTCCAAGAGCCTTTAATAATTGCATCTGGTTGCGGACTGTCCCAGGGTTTCTTTGGATAACTTCGGCAATTTCTTCCCCTTTAATTGCCCGATCTTTTTGCCGCTGAAGGTTAATTAATGTAATTATAATGTCTTTTTGAATCGGAGTGAGTTCCATACTACCACCATCAATTTCATATACCTTGTATCAGGATGATGTATAATATCTATACATCGAGAATACCTATACATCAAGAATATCTATACATCAAGAATAGTGCATCACTTAATTTGCCATAATTAATGATTATAAATTCCTTATACAAATTATAATTACAAATATAAATAAAGTCCGGTTCTGCTTAGAAAGACAGCTTATTTCATGTCTGTATTTAAGTTATTATAATAATTTGTAATTAAAACTCCTGATAAGTTATTATAATAATTTGTAATTAATACTCTTGATAGAACCATAATTGTAATTTGGTTATTGATCATGTAATAGACAACAATAAATTAAACAGTTATTTTACAGTTATTAAATACCGCTCCAAATCGATCTTAAGAGAAGTAGATCAGAATACTTCAAACTTATATTAATATTTCGTATGTTGCGGTATTTTAAGACCAGAACTTAATGATGTTTCCGGGCAATAATTCCGGTATTGTAAGTTTTGGGCAGAAAACGCTTGGACTGAAGCTGTTCAGATAATCCGGATAAGAAAAGCAAAGAAAACCCGCTAAGGAACTTTTGCGAAACTTTTGCTTACGGACTTTAGATTGTTCTGTTAAACGTCTTCACTCAGAAAAACCTTTATATAAATTAAAAGAGCCCCCAGAGGGTTAGAATATTATGATCTTTGAGAAAATTCACACAGTTCCTACTTCAGAGGAGTTAACTAATAAAGCTTTTAAACGGGCAGCAAGAGCTATGTCCGGGAAAACTATTGAGGGGAGGGACAGCCGGCTCAGAGCCAACGAGTCCATGGTACTGACGGCTGCAAACATTTTCACTGATAACCTTGCAAATATAGTCAGGCGTTTTCCAAGTTTTGAACAGTTGCCCACATTCTATTATGAACTGACCGACGTTCTTGTAGGCGTCGAGAAACTCAAGATGTCTCTGGCATCCGTGGACTGGGCAAGCCGGAAGATCCATGAAGTTGCAAGAAGCTATGTCGGAAAAATCCGGGATGCCGATCTTCCCGAGCCTGTCCGAAAAGAAGCCTTCGGAAGGATTGCATCCATTGTCAAGTCCATCAATAAGGACCTTCTCTTCCTGAATGAAGCCCGAAACATTCTCAGAAAACTCCCTGATGTCCAGGACGAGCCAACGATTGTAATCGCTGGCTATCCCAATGTAGGGAAGTCAAGTTTTGTTACAAAGATTACCGGTGCAACCCCTGAAATTGCTCCGTATCCCTTCACAACAAAAGGAGTAACCATAGGTCACTTCACACGGGATGGAGTCCGTTATCAGGTTATGGACACCCCGGGTCTCCTTGACCGCCCTATGGCTGAGAGAAACAATATTGAACGGCAGGCAATTACCGCAATCCACTTCCTGGATGCAGTTGTAATGTTCATTATTGACCCAAGCGAGAGCTGCGGATATGAGATTGAAGACCAGAAACGCCTGCTTGCTGAAATTCGGGAAAACTTTAACCTTCCTATGCTTGTGGTTGCCAACAAAGCTGACAGGCCAGAGTTCAGAAAAATAGATGAGGTTGAGCTGAACATATCCACAATTACCGAAGAAGGAATAGAAGAGGTAATGAGCAAGCTTCTGGAGCTGATTGAAGAAAAGCGTCGTCAGTCTTTAGAAGAGGCCTCAACAGAAGAGCCGGATGAGGAATCCACTTTCTGATTCCTTATCTTACCTGTATTTATTTTCAGGATATGTTTTAGCCAGAACCCTGTTTCATGCAGGATTTGTTGTTTAGGCCAGAATCCGATTTTAGTTGGAATCTGATTTTTGTTAGAATCCGATTTTAGCCAGAATCAGAATTTCATATCTTTTTCTGGCTACTCAGAGTATCCTGAGCTGCATCAGCAGGGCGAGGACAATAAGAATCAGCCCTGTTATCAGCCTTATCTCCACTCTTCTTTTTTCTCTGAACTCCGTGACTTTTTTCGGGCTGAGTCCGAAGGCCAGCAAAAGGCCAAGGCACATTACAGGCAGCAGAAGTCCAAGGTTGTATATTCCCATGTATGCTATTCCTCTTGCTATATCGGTTTTTATTGCCAGCATACTCAGGATTGAGAGATAGATTGCTCCGACGCAGGGGGCTTTGACCAGGGAGAACATGCTTCCTGCAAGGAAGGACAGAAGCAGGAGGTTTTTTTCACCCATCCTGCTCATAAAGTCCTTCAGGGATTTCGGAGTCCTGAAGGTCGATTTTGCATGTGTTCTCAGCCAGTAGGCATCATAAATGTGCCAGAGCCCCAGCAAGGTAGTCAGCAGGATTGTAATTACCGTAAAATGACTCCGGACTTCAGGCAGGAAACTGACAGTACTCAAAATGCTTATCCCTGCAAACATATACATGGTGAAAATTCCTGCAGAAAAGCCCAGGGTAATTTTGAGCATCTCTTTTCTTCCTCCCTGCTGGGCAAGGGTGACAGAAGCCAGGAAAGCCATTACTGCAAGCAGGCAGGGATTAAAACCGGCAAGGATGCCTGCAACCAGGATTAAGAAGGGGCTCATTATCTCAAGGTGGTTATTTTTTCCTTCTCTACTTCCTGTTAAAGGAGGTGAGGATTCCGGGGTGAAAAGCAAAGCCGGAGTTTCGAGGGTTTCCAGCAGAAGAACTTCTATGGTGTTTGCGCTTCCGTAAAAATAGCCATTTGATCTGTTTGGAGTTGAGATCGCTGAACCGGAAGCAGGGCTCAGCAACAAAAAAACAGATATGAACACAAGAGTTCCCTTAGTTGCAGCCAGCGGGAACATAGATCGCTTTTTCATACTTCTCTTCCGAAACTATTCTTGTGGAAACATCCAGAAATTCCCCTTATTGGTGACACATACTTTTTTATACAGACCGCTTTCAGCGAATACCTCCGATGCGCAGGAATATTTTTGGAAATATCACTGGTTAAAAAAAGCTCATTGCAAAATAATATCGATTAGCTGACAGTGGAAAAATTGCAAAAAGCTCTTTTCTTTATATCAAGGTATCTGGATGCCTCAATATAAATACTCCCAAAGTAAACGGTGTTTTCCCATAAACAGGGAACTGAATAAAAATAGAGGTGCAAAGAAAAGGAAAAGTTGAACAAAAGGAAGAGAAAAGAGAAAAGAGAAAAGAGAAAAGAGACCTGAAAAGGAGTTTGAATAAAGGAATTGGAAAAAAGGAAGAGAAAAGATCTTTCTCTTTAAAAAAGTCTCAGAGCACTTTTTCCATAATACTCAGGGATTTTTCAATATCTTTCATTGAAGCTGCATAGGAAATCCTTATGTAACCATCACCTGCGCTTCCGAAGGCTGTTCCCGGGACAACGACAACACCATTTGAGATCAGTTTTGAGGCGACCTCTGCGGAGTTTGAGACTTTAGGGAAGGCATAGAAAGCTCCTTTCGGAAGAGCACATTCCATCCCCAGATCGTTGAGCCCTTTTACAAGCACGTCCCTGCGTTTCCGGAACTCTTCACGCATGACATTGACAGAGTCTTTTGGTCCGGTCACTGCGGCATATGCAGCCTTCTGAGCGACTGAGTTTGCACACGCCTGTATATACTGGTGCACTTTGAGCATCTGGGCTATGTACTCTTTTCTGCCTGCCAGGTACCCGAGCCTCCAGCCTGTCATAGCATAGCTTTTTGAGGTCGCATTTACAGTGACCACATTATCCGAATAACTGGCAGGGCTTACGTGTTCGCCTTCATAGATGAAGTACTCGTAGACCTCGTCAGAAATGATGGTTATGTTGTGGTCGTCTGCAATCTCGGCAAGAGCTTTGATATCTGCCCTGTTTGAGACAGCGCCTGTTGGGTTGGAAGGGGAATTAAGGATAATGGCTTTTGTCTTAGGGGTAATTCTCTCAAGAACTGATTCCGGCTTCATAGTAAGGTCTTCTGCAAGGGGGACGCTTACCACCTTTCCGTTCATGATCTCCGTCAGGGCATTATAGGACACAAATCCGGGATTTGAGATCAGGACCTCATCTCCCGTATTGAGGAGGGCTGCAAGGGCAATGGTAAGGGCTTCAGATGCTCCTGAGGTTACAATTATTTCCTGAGGTGAGACCGAAAACCCATTTTCCTCCTGGAATTTGTGGCTCAGGGCTTCTCTCAGTTCAGGGATTCCGGAACCTACGGTGTAGCCTGTAAAACCTTCATTTATGGCTTTGATTGCTGCGGCTTTTATGTGTTCGGGAGTATCGAAGTCAGGCTGCCCTAATCCGAGGTTGATGGCATCTGAGCCTGCAGCTTCGAAAATCTTTCTGATTCCGGATGTATCTATCCTGGATACGTTTTCTGAAAACTTAATTTCCTTCAAGTTGCGCCCTCCTTATATCCCTGCAAATTATATCCTTTAAAATCCTGCTTTTTCTTAAGTTACCCACTATTCCGGTTCCCGGTTATTTTAACGGTTATTTTAAAGCCATTATTCAATGCTCAATCCATTATTCGATATTTGTGTGCCTGGATTTGAGTTCTGCTTCCGAAGCACCTGTAAGCGTTATCAACTGGGCAATTACCGAGTCCAGGAAAACAAGTGAGGTGATTTCAAAAGCAGTTCCCAGCGGAGGTGAATTCTTGTAATCTCCTCTCATGCTTTTTTCAAGGGAGCCGCCTACATCATGATCATTTTTGGTCTTGCTCGGAAGGATCATGGCAATATCAGAGATTTTGCCGAGTGTGGACTCCTTTTTGGAGGTGACAGTTATGAGGGTTGAGCCAATATCCTTTACTATTTTTCCCAGGTCTGCTATGGAACGGGTTTCTCCAGATCCCGAAATGGCAATCACAACATCCTGTGGACGGACAGCGGGGGTTGTGGTCTCTCCTACAACGTACACAGTGAACCCGAGATGCATTAGCCTCATTGCAAAAGCTTTGGCAACAAGCCCGGACCGCCCTGCTCCCATTAAAAAGACCCTTTCCCCTCCCAGGATCTTCTGAAGCATGCATATTATAGCTTCGCGGTCAAGCAGCTTAATCACCTCGTTGATGTTTTCCACGATAAATTCCATTGATGAGATTACA
This sequence comes from Methanosarcina sp. 1.H.T.1A.1, assembly GCF_000979295.1. NCBI lineage: Archaea > Methanobacteriati > Methanobacteriota > Methanomicrobia > Methanosarcinales > Methanosarcinaceae > Methanosarcina > Methanosarcina sp. 1.H.T.1A.1. The sequence continues at coordinate 20,549 of NZ_JJQY01000085.1, forward strand.
TCTTCGCAGTCTTTTACCTGATCTTTTTTCATATAAGTTCTCCAAAAAGTATTGAGTTGAGTTCTCAATAAAGTAATAATTATAATAATTGCTTAACTTTTTATTTACTTAATTCTACCGGATAACTGAATAATAATCTCAAAACTGGCGGAGTTCCTGAGACTACGACTGTAAACACTAGAAATATTGAGATTATAATTCCTGAAATCCCTTCCAGATAACCTTTTTTCATTTTCTTAAACTTATTGGTAAGGATTTCAGGATAAATTTCTGGAAGCTTCTTTTCATCCCGTTCTGCGCCGGAACTTTAACGGTTTGTTTGCGGCTCAGTCTTATAATTAATAGCTTTTAATTCCCAGTTGTCAATATTATTTTTGAATTCCTTATAGAGCCGCTGGATATCGCAGTCACTCCCGTTCCAGTAGAAGTCCTTACGTACCTCTCCTTTATGGAGTTCTTCAAGTACGAACCTGGATAGATGGAAGAGAGCTTTTTTGTTGGAAAACGGAATGCTGTAGTTTACACGATAGCCGCCGGCTGTTTTACCATAGGACACCAGTATGTACCCTTTGCTTTCATACTCCGTGATCTCATCAAAGTCACAGATGATCTCAAACTCGTGAACAGTAGAAGGGTCTACCTTTGAGATTCCTATCAGTACCTGCGCTATGATGTAATCAGGAACCTTTCGTCCGAACCATACTGCAATTTTCCCGTAGGTACAGACTACGTTAACGTCGTTCCTGCCCATCTCAAAGGAGCCTAGGGGCTGGGGAGAGGATATTTTTGCTTCCAGGTCTTGGGTCTTCTGGGCACACATTGTTTCCACTTCGTTTACTTACTTGCAGAGACAAGTGCACTGATCAGATTCCTATCCTTTTTTAGAGTTTTGAGCTGGTTTGCGGGCCCTATGACCGTAAGTCTCTTGTTGCTCTGTTTTTTGAAAAACTTTCCCAGCAGGGAAACGTCCGTGTTTGCAGGGTAGCTTTGCATCTCTATTCCAGAAAACACATCCGGCTGAATTGCTGACATTGTCATCTCAATTAGTTTTGCTTCCTCCATAGGGTTGAGACCCTTTTCAAGCACAAGGATTTTACCTTTCCGCACCTCATCGATTATGTATCGAACTTTTTCCATCGAAGCCATTTGAGAAATTCTGGCTTCGGATATCAGATCAAGTTGGATTCCCTGCATTTTGATCACCCGAACTGTTTGGCCAGAGCTTCGTAGAATGAATCCATTCCCACTCCGTCAAGCGCCGAAACAGGTACCATAGGGTGTTGAGGAAAGGCTTCCTTTATGACTCCTGGATCAGCGTCAGGAAGGTCTACTTTGTTTGCTACAATAAGAAGCGGCAGGTTTCTGGCTTCCATGTTCCCTATAACGGTTACGTTTACCTGCGTATAAGGATTTTCAGTGGAATCCATTACCAGTATGACTCCGTCAAGGTCATCCAGCCATTTGACAGCTTCAATTACGCCTTCTGTCGCTTCTTTTGACCTCTTCTTTGATTCTGAGTCACTCATTCCCTGTTCCATGAAATCATGGAAGTCGATCTTTGTCGCAAGCCCGGGAGTGTCCACAATATCAAGGCTGATAGTATGCCCGTTAGTTTCGATAGTGACTGCGTTTCTTCTTTTTGCATGCCTGGTTTCGTGGGCAATATGTGAAACCGAGCCCATGGTTTCCTCGCCTCCGACCCAGTCCCTGAGAATGCGGTTACTAAGGGTGGTCTTGCCGGCATTGGGGGGGCCGTAGATGCCTATGCATGCTCCTTTTTTCTTGAACAGTTTGTTAAACACTTTTGAAAAGCTTACCTTAAATCGTTTTATCATATTCATGGCTTCCCTCCATTGGGAAAAGCATAACACCAAAGGATTTCTCGGATTGCTTTCCTTTATGGGTTTACTGGTGTTTTCGTGACCTTTTCATTTAAGTGATCCATGCATATAAATAATTTCCATTTGTTAAGCTGCGGAAATCAGAGAACTTGGAGATACTGACATCTCCCTTCCGATATACCTGGAATAAATAGCAAACATTGCATTCTTTCTATGTGAAATATAGAAAGTGCCTCCGTGAAATAACACCAGAATATAAATAAATTACTTCTTATCGCCTGATTTCCGGATATCTTTAATAAAAAACTTTTTTATAATGAACTTTTTCAGCCCATCTGTAACTCTTTTCATTTCCTATTAAATTTTTATGTTTGTACTGATGTTCTGTACTTTCCTTTATATTTTTTCCTATTTTTATTCATCATCTCTTAAAAATATAAATGATTTTTATTTGTTCCCTCATTTGTCCCTTATCGCGGAATTTATGGCGATCTCAGCTATGTTAGAACCAAGGTCTCCTATTCTTGAGAGACTGTCTACGATCATCCCCAGGGAGATCATGATTTCATGGGATTCAAGTTTGAGAATATACGCATGCAGTTCCGTTACACGCGAGCTCATACCGTCTATACTGTCTATTACCTGGTTCGCAAGAGAGGTGTCAGCATTATAGAGAGCATCTACTGCCTGCTTAACGAGTCCCATGTAGGTGTTGCTGAGGTCCTCTATGACTTCCATCACGTCTTCCCTGAATGGCTCCTTCATTTTTGAGGCAACGTTTGCAATCCTCTGTGAATGGTCTGCTATTCTTTCGATAGGGCTTGCCGCCATTCTGAAATCATGATATTCCTCGATACTTGTTTCCGAGGAATCGGGCATTTTTCCTCCGCAAAGCACGGAACGAAACTGTTTGGAAATCAGAAGACACAACCTGTCGACCTCGTCATCCCTCTGGCTTACATCAAGAGCAAGGTCATGGTCAACAGTTTTGAGGGCTCGTATGGCATCTTTTTGCATGGAGCCTGTAATCAGGAACATCCTGTGTATACCTTTTTTGATATGGAGTTCATTGGGGTTAAGAAGGTCCTGAATGACCACGCAGTTTGAGCTTTCCTCAATGATTTCAGGGCCTATGAGCTTGTAACACACCTTCCGGATGACCTGTTTCTGCTCGGCAAGTATTCTTTTTGAGGTAAACTCCATTCTGTCATAACCATAGAGGTATGCAGCAATGATATCCCTTTCCAGAGCTTTTGCCTCATAGCCTGTAACATCGATCCTTTTCGTTTTTATCGTGTGCCCTTCCAGAATAGGGTCAATCAACAGTTTTCCGTCTGGCTGAGCCTGAATGGATACTCTCATCCCTGTTTCGATTCCTACTTTTTCGGCCCACTGTTTAGGGAGAGAAATAATATAAGTGGATCCGCCTGTCTGCTGTACTTTTCTGGTCTCTATGTGGATTCCCCATTTTCGGTTGCTCAGGCCAGGCCTGGAAGTTAGATGATGCTCACTCCATATTTATAGTATTTATTAGTGTTTAGATAAATATGCAATATATATAATTTGGCTTCACTATGTATATTTGGGGGCTTCTTCCTTTTTGGCAGATAAAATCCTGAACCCTGTATTTAAGTTTACCTCACTTTCGGCTCTGAAGAGAGGTAAAAAATATTAAAGATCAGAGCATTCTGGACATGATGACACTTGAAGGGCGTGCCTGCGCTTTCGGGGCTGGAACCATAATAAACGCCATAGCGACATGGAAAGGTGCAGCGTTCGGGATAGACTTAAAAACCTTTGCAAAGGTGGAACTCTCAGAGGGTAAATCTGGCATTTTTGGCTCAATTGAAGAGATGCCTGAAGGAGACACTCGCCTTATAGAACGCTGTGTAGAACTCGTCCTTGAGCGATTCGGGCTTGACCTCGAAGGTACGATAAGTACAGGAAGTGAAATTCCTCTTGCAGGAGGGCTCAAGAGCAGCAGTGCCGCAGCAAACGCTTCAGTCCTTGCAACTCTCCGTGCAGTTGGTGAGATCCTGCCTCCTCTTGAGATCATAAAATTGGGGGTAAGGGCTGCAAAAGAAGTGGGAGTTACGGTAACAGGAGCTTTTGATGATGCCTGTGCCTCCTTTTTAGGTGGGATTGTTGTCACTGATAACCGAAATATGGAACTTATCAGGCGCGAAGAAGCCGATTCAAAAGTCCTGATATTTACCCCGATAAAAAAGGCTTTCAGTGCGGACACAAATGTGAAACGTTCCCGGCTGATTGCACCTTATGTCGAAATGGCATACGGGCTTGCCCTTGAAGGGGAATACGAGCGCGCAATGACACTTAATGGTTTTCTTTACTGCGGAGCCCTTGGTTTTGATACGGAATACATGCTCAGGGCTCTGGAGTGCGGAGTAAAAGGAGTTAGCCTTTCCGGAACCGGCCCTTCCTACGCAGCACTGGTGAAGGCCGAGCAGGTAAACGAGCTTAAATCTGCCTGGGAAAGTTGCGGCATGGAAGGAAAGGTCATAGAGACCAGTATAAATAACAGAGATGCGATATCCTTTAACAGGGAGAGGTCCTCTTGAGTGAACTTGAAGCTGTCCGCAAAGAAATCGAGGAGATTGACAGGGAAATCCTTTCCCTCATTGATAGAAGAGTTAACCTTGCTGAGAAAGTGCTTGAATCAAAAAGAATAAATGGAACCTCCATAAATGACCGTAAGCAAAACGAGGTTGTAATAAACAGGGCATTAAACATTGCAACCGAGCTCAACCTTGATTTAGGATCGGTAAAGGAAATTTACGAAATTCTTATCAGGATGAGTATCGAACGCCAGAACGAATTAAGTGGAAAGGGAAGCCTGCCCTGACTTGCCTCAAAGGAGTAAAAAATGGTCGACATCTCACTAATTATGGGCTCTGAGTCCGACAGATCAATCGCCAACCGCGCGGTTTCTGTACTTGAAAAGAGCAAATACACTTACGAAGTAATGGTTATCTCTGCCCACCGAAACCCTGATGAGCTTGATAGTTATGTTTCAGGTACAGACGCAAAAGTCTTTATCACAATAGCAGGCCTATCAGCAGCCCTTCCCGGAGTTGTGGCTTCCAGGACAAAAAAACCTGTAATAGGTGTACCTGTAAGCGCAAAACTTGGCGGGCTTGATGCTCTTCTCTCCATAGCCCAGATGCCTCCTGGAGTACCTGTGGGAAGTGTAGGGATTGACAACGGAGCAAACGGTGCACACCTTGCTCTGAGAATTCTGGATTTAATCGAAACCCCTTAATAATTTTAAGAATACTGGTTTTAATTTGTTCACTGCGGGAGTTAAATTCCCTAAACCAGTTTTCATATTTTTTCATATATTCCCATATATTCCCATATGTAATCATGTTTGGGTCTTCCACCTTTACGGAGGTGATCTTTTTGAGTAAAAACAAACATGAAATTCTTCAAATAACAGGCACAAAGAAATGAACGTACTTTTCAAATCACAGTCCTTTCATTCCAAAGAGAAGACAGGATATGAAGAGAAAAATCAGAATGGAAAAAGTGTATGGAATTATCAGTAATTTGTATTGGGGGATAGGGCATCTGAGTATTGGAAGTGTGGGGATATGGGGGGTAAAAGAGCTGGTTGAGGTTTACAGCGAGAAAAGATTTTTTTTTTCTCAGATGCCTTACCTACTAAATATCTCGCATAATATATAAAAATAAGTATATACTGCGAGGTTTCAGGATATTCCTGCAGTACCTATATTTTTTCGGGCTTCTGCCAGTTATGAAAAATCAGTTCTTATCAACCAGTCTTGCATCCAGGATCTTTAAGGAGCCTGCATCGCCTTCCCATTCAACTTCACTTTTTACAATTTCTATGCGCTTTTTGAAGAAAGGAGCATCAAGGACTACGGTTTCGTATTCTCCGCCCTCCCCTGCCATATGGACCATGTACCTGCGGTTCAGGGCTTTGAGGTTTTCTATTGAGTTCACATTAATAGGGCGGCCAAGCCAGGACTGGTCCATTCCATTGGCTGCAACTCTGACGATCCTGATATCGAGAACTTTTGCCATCTCATACAGGAGTTCTTCAGGGTCCCTGTGCCAGAGAGGGGCATAGACTTTAAGCCCGAGGGAATCGCAGATCTTCTGTACCCTGCTTGCCTGGTACTGCGACTCAATAGCGCCTACAGACACACCATCCACGTTCACCTTCTTCAGAGCAAGAGTAAGGTCGTCCAGCTCAAGTTCCTTAATTCCGCTGGACTGCTGCTGGATCAACGGGATTTCACTGGCGGCAGAGATCAGTTCTACCATATGGAGGTTGATTGAGTGGTACATGTAGGAGTCATCCCTTGCGGGAATAATACTGATGAGGTGGGTGACCTCGTGTCCCTCTTCAAGGGCTTTGTGGATGGCAAAGACCGAGTCCTTGCCGCCAGAAATCAGTGCTGCTATTTTCATCTGCATCCTCTTCTGTAATTCCGTTTTTTCGTACTTCCAGGTTATAATTTGCGGATTATAGTTCGGGAGTTATTATATAACATTTTATATATTTCCCATCTCAGCCCGCAGCCCACGGATTTTTTGCGATCTCAGCTCTCTGCTTCCAGTTTTCCGAAGCTGGCTTCGTAGCGAGATCTCATCTCTTCCCAGGTTGGAAGGCCGGTCTGGCAGCCCCGGGTCTGCACGGCAAAGGAAGCCACAGTTGACCCTATTTTTCCGCATGTGGGAAGGGAATATCCCCTGGTGTACGCCAGCAGGAAACCCGCCCTGTAAGCATCTCCTGCTCCGGTAGGGTCTACAGCCTTTACGGAAACTACAGGAATTGCCCATTCATCGTTGCCTGTGTAAATTTTGCTGCCTTCTGAATCGTATGTAACAACAATAACATCAATCATAGCCCTGAGCTCGGAGAATGTTTTTCCGGTCATCTCTGAAACTCGCCTGATTTCGTGCTTGTTTGCAAAGAGAATATCAGTGTGGGCAAGGATTGTCTCGAGTTTTTCTTTTGAGTAAGTCACCAGGTCCTGTCCCGGGTCAAAGGAGACAAAGCCGGCAATCTGCGCTATCTTTGCATTGTAGACGCAGTCTGCTGTTGCCAGGTGGACAAAATCTGCAGGTTCAGGCTCAAGCTCTTTGAATTTTGAGGATGCTCCCCAGTAAAAATAGGTGGTCTGGTTGTCTTCCCGATCCGTGAAAATGAAAGCCTTGGAAAGCTTCAGGTCTTCAATACTGTAAAGGCGGGAGAGGTCAACACATGCTTCCTTAAGAAGCTTCTCATATCCCGAGCTTGAGAAATCCATACCTACAGGAGATATCAGCTGGCTTTTTCCTCCCAGCTTTGCAATGGCAACTGCAATATTTGCAGCCCCACCACCAGGATATTCTTCATAGTCAATTACAGGGGAAGACTCGTTTAGTCCTGCTATTTTTTCAACATCTACAATGTAATCAAGGGCGATATGCCCCACTACGGAAATTACTCTGTCCATGCAGTATCCTCTTTTTTATGGGTATGGGAGGGGCCCGGGAGTTTGTGGAATAAAATATATTCTTGAAAGTTAAGTAAAGTAAAAACTCAGGAAAAGATAAAATTACTGATTTATTAAATTATGCCGTGACAGGTGCTTCTTTTTTTAGCCCGAGGCATTTAAACCCTGGCTATAGAAAAGCTGTCTTATAAGAAGCCGTACCGGTACGAAAAAACCGTATAGGTACGCCTTCCTCTGCCCCGGCATTTTCAACAGGTTAAGGGAAGGAAATCTGTTTATTTATTTGCCTTACCTTTCTGCTGCGGTTCGCTTTTATCGTTTGACCGTTCGAATTCCGTTACTTCGACAACTGTTAAAGGAATGTCGCGGAGGGACTTTCCGATGACGGATTTTGCGATCCTTTCCGCATGTTCCGCAGATTCGGCATCAAAAACCTTCATTTCAAAAACCAGTCCTACAAGAGCGGTATTTGCCGCTATGAAAACACTGCTGAAAGGCTCATCGCATGCCGGGCATGACGTAGTTCCCACATCAACCTCTACAAAATCCAGTTTGGGGTTCAGGCGTTTTCCAGCTTCAGAAATCGCAACCCCTATTGCATCATCAGCCGTTTTTACATCTCTAACCAACCAAGCTGCTTCAAGTACCACATGAAAGTTCTTCATAATTATCCACCGTAGTTATTTAGTATAAGTTTTTAAGAATATTCCCGGAGTGGGGAAAAGTATTACAAAATCTAAAGAATAGAGTAAAGGATATTAATTGTTTTGGCTTCGAATAAGCGTTTGTATTTATAAACTTTACTTATGATATGGTTTTTCAGTTTAAGCTTTTAAATTCTCAACTTTCAGCTATAAGTTTCAACTTATTATATTTTATTATTCTTTAATTTTTCAGCTTTTATTTTTCAGCTTTCAGTTATTAGCGTTTGTTTTTTAGTTATTAACTTTTTAACCTTCAGTTTTTCTTTTTCAGGATTCCTTACTTTCTATTCCTGTATATATGTAAGGGTTACTATATTCTTATACTGTATTCCTATTTTTTATTCCAGTCCTGTTCTTTCAGGTCTCTTAAATTGTAAAAAGAGTCTCGTCGTCCACAGCAAAGACCCCGAGTTTTGCTCCGGCATCAAGCCAGGCGTGCCCATAGCTGAAGGAAGCCAGGGCGTTTACAGGGTCCCCGTTCTCAAGAAAGTAGATTCCATCTTTATAGTAGGCTTCTGCCATTGTATAGTAATCCACTGCTACTGCATGCATATGGGAGTCAGGGATTGGAGCATACTTTGCTTTCTGCAGTGCTCTTTTTAACATATCCTCATATCTGTTGACCTTTTCATTCAAATCGGCAGGCATCTTGACCACCAGGAAGTCCTTTTTGCATTTTTTATTCGATCAGTTTTTTATTTGATCTTATTCCGTCTCTTCCATAATTTCCTCAGGACCGTCTGCAAGTTTCACAAGGGCTTCAGCTTCAAGGAAATGCAGTTTTCCGGGGACTACCAGGATATGAAGAGGCTTTCCAAAATCAAAATCCTTCAGGGTTTCTGCGTAGTCAGCTTTTACCACGGGCTTCTCCGAGCCTGCCCTTGCGATTCCCACGGCAACAGCCCTGTCCATTACACTTTCCCCTCTTTTTGCCTCAACCTCAAGCAGGAGTTCAAGAGCAAGGTTAACGGTCATATATCCTTTATCTTTATCGATGTCCAGAAAGACAAGGGTATGGAGGCCAAGTTCGGAGTTTTGTTTTATGGTATCATAAGGAGTTTCCGAAATTACCCTGGCTCCTCGCCGGCTTTCGTAGGGGTATGGGATACTTGCGGATTTTCCGAAGCGGTAGTTCTGAAGCCCGGTAAGCCCTGAGACGGCTGAGGCGATTGATGCTCCATGAACCAGGCGGGTTTCTATCCCTAGCTTTTCGGCTCTGAGGCGCAGGTCAACGTGAGTTGTGGAGACCATTGTATCCCCGCCTGTGAGGAAGGCGACATTTTTGTCTTTTGCTTCATCCAGCCAATCAGGTTGTTGTTCCACGTCTTCCCTTGAGAGTAAATGGACTTTCTTTCCGTAGAGCTGTTCCATTTTTTCAGGGTTTGTTCCCATGAGGCAGGAAGTATAGAACTCAGCGTATACAAGGTCAGCTTCCCGGACTGCCTCAAGTCCTTTTAAGGAAATATCGTATTCGTCAAAAAGGCCAAGCCCTATAAATGTGAGCATACCCCGCTTTAGGAGCTTATTGGTTTAAAGCTTTTGGCGCCGCAGGCTTATCCAGGGAATCTGTGGATCTATTTTTGGATTTTCAGATACGCTCAACGTATTTATATTTATAAATTAATAACAGAAATAAGGGTTACAATAGCAGTTTTTGGAGATGTATTTTTATGGTAAAGGTTACGCTTATTCATGCCAGCTGGTGTACGGCATGTCCGGCAACACGCAGGTTCTGGAAAGACCTTCAATCGGAATACGATTTCGAGTACGAGGAAATTGATGTAGAGACTCCGGAGGGTCAGGCTCTTATTGATAAGTACGGCATAGCCGGTGTCCCTACAACTCTTATTGATGAGGAACCTGCTTTTACGGGTCTTCCTAAAAAAGTAGATGCTATAGCCCGCATTACGTGAAGGCGCGTTAAAACTTTATTGCGCGTTAAAACTTTATTTTTTGAACTCATTTTCTGTTTATGGGGGGAAAGTATGTACGACCTGATAATTATAGGAGGGGGGCCTGCAGGGCTTGCAGCGGGAATTTACGCTGTGCGTTTCGGGCTTGAGACTCTTATTCTGGAAAAGAGCGAGATCAGCGGCCAGATCTCTATGGCAGATATTGTAGAAAACTATCCTGGCTTTCCGTCAATTTCCGGACTTGAACTGATGGAAAAATATCGAACACATGCTCAGGAAGCCGGGGTTAAGACCAGGATTACTGAAGTTATCTCGGCCCGGACCGAAGGGGCAAAAAAAATAGTCTCAACGGATAGCGGGGACCTGGAAGCAAAAGCTTTAATCATTGCCACAGGCGCAAATCCAAAGCATCTGAACGTGCCCGGCGAGAAGGAACTTATCAGCAAAGGAGTCTCCTATTGCGCAATCTGCGATGGGCCTTTTTTCAAAAACAAAACTGTAGTTGTTGTGGGAGGCGGCAACTCTGCAGTTGCAGATGCTCTTCTTCTTTCAAAGGTTGCCCAGAAGGTATATCTTGTCCACAGGCGGGACCGTTTGAGGGCTGCAAAAGTCCTTCAGGACCGGGCGTCTGCAACTCCAAACATTGAGCTCATCCTCAATTCTCTTGTCCTGGAAATAGTCGGGAGCGGGGAAGGAATAAAAAAGGTCGAAAAAGTTATCCTCCAGGATCTCAATAGCAAAGAATCACGGGAGCTTTCTACTAATGGTGTTTTTATCTATGTGGGCATCCACCCGAATACCGAATTCTTTAGTGTGGAAAAAAATAATGAAGGCTTCATCAAGACCGGCCGCTGGATGGAAACCTCAGAGAAGGGAATTTATGCTGCAGGAGACTGCTGCGAAACTCCTATCTGGCAGCTCGTAGCAGCGGTGAGGGATGGAGCAATCGCAGCCACGGCCGCAAACGAATATGTCGAAAGCCTTAAATAAAATATGTCCTGGTTTGGCTCAAACCGGAACTCGGCCTGGAAACATGGTTCTTATAAGTATGGTTCTTGCCAGGATCGTAAAGTCAACACTATTCATGCAAAATTAAAAAAGGAACAGTAAGATTGCCCTGTCCCTAACTTACGCATTCTGGAATTCGCTTTATGGCTTATTCCAGCATCTGGTTAATTTTATTGTAAAAATCTATGATCAATCTTGTCGCGTCGCTTTCCATATTCAACTGAAAAGTTCGGATCTGCTTTCCAAGAGGTTTTTCTATGACAATACCCGACTCTATTAGCGGGGTAATGACTCTTGAGACACTGGAGTGAGACAGACCGGTCTCTTCTGCTATTCCTGATAGGTAGGTCGATTCGTTCTGGTGCCCGATCAGATTTTTAAGGACGGTCATCTGTGCGGTTTTTCCAAAGATTTTTTCAAGTGGATCCATTGTTATCATCTCAGAGGTGGCTGTTCTCCGTAAGTGATTCTTATTTCCAATATTAACTTGCTATTTATGGTTATAAACTTATCTCCGTATTGGGTAGTCAGACGATTCATATGAAATCTCCGAAATATTTGGATAACTCTGCTCCCTCTCGTTTCACTGTGTACATTTTTAGTGACTCTCTTCGTTTTAATATTTGAGAAATGTTTAATACCTAAGAAAATCTATACTGTATGAGGTGGAGGGAAATGCATAACATTAATCTTGACCGTGAAATTTTAAAGCTTATAGAAGAACAACCTGAAATAAGCGAAAGAGATATTGCCCGAACTCTTTCTGTTTCGGAAGAGTTAGTAAAAGTTCGGATTGCAAACCTTCATGATATCAGGGAAAAAATCCTGATTATGGGTAATAGGCATAATGTCCACCAGACCCTTAAGAAGGTTCTCGAAGCTGAAAACTATAACGTTGTCAATGCATCGGACAGCTTTCCAGCCCTTGAAACAGTGAATGCGGAAAGACCAGACCTGGTACTGCTTGATACGGCTTTTCTGAATACAGATGGCTTTGAAATCTGCAGACAGCTTAAAGCCAGCCCAAGGTGCTGCTGGGTTCCTGTTATGATGCTGAGTGAAAGGGATAAAGCGGAAGACAGTGTTAAAGCCTTTAAATCAGGAGCTGACGATTACGTTGCTGAGCCTTTTAATCCTCTGGAATTGAAAGCAAGAGTCGGAATGATCCTGAGACGTAACCGGATTTGAATCCGGGAGGAAATTTCCTTTCTTATAAGCAGTAATACTGTCATAAGGAAGTCAGATTTATTGAAAGGTGAAATTTATTTTTCTTTCTCCTTTTCAGGTTCTGCATACTCTTACAGATTGTTCCGGGGTTTGAAATTCGGCAGATTTCTTTGAGGCATCTTAAGATTTTTATTTACACACTCCTTAAGATGCCCTCTTTACTTGTATCCTGTTAATATGCTTATCAACTATGTTTATTACTTTTACTAAATAATTGTGTGAAATACATATCTATACATTTAGTTTGTAAGTTCCTCAGAAATACTTATGTTAGTTTTTAATTATTTTAATAAAGATTACTTTTTACAAATCCTATTAGATCACTTCTTAAAATGGGTCTCTTCGTTAAAATTACAGATTCTTTTAAAATTACATTTTCCCGTAGAATCAAATTTATCATTAAAATTAGATTTTCCGTCAAAATTACATAGCTTCGTTGAAGTTCCTTGAGAACTCTGCCGCAACTTCGATATTAGGGTAACAAGTAATGATTTCCATACAGGTCGCGCGTAGAAATCGGCTTCTTTTTATCCAGAAGATATTTTCCCCGGTCTTTACCTATTTACTTTTCAGGGACAACCTGAAGAATTTTTTGGCGAAAGCGGAACTGAACTGATATCTATAAGAAACAAGGTGTATATTGAGCCCTTCAAAATCATATTTTAGTCTACTAATATCAAATTTATTAAGTTATTTACTAATATATCATAGATTTGCTAAATATCGACTTTATTACTGAGTATGTTTTGAAAACTCTATTTTTAAAATAATTATGTTTATGAATATTTCAAAATGTTTAAAAAAGAATAAAACGTAAATTATCATGCGTAACTGTTTTTCCATCCTTATTTCTGATAAGGAACTAAAGTACAAAACCGATTTAATGCTCTGAAAGTATATTGTTGTTCAAGGTAGATGTGGTAAAGCTGTGGAAAAACGTAACCCAAAAAAGGTGTGGCAAATAGGTGTGGTAAAGTTATGACTTTGAATGAATGGTATAATAAAGGCGTTGCACTCCATGAACTAAAAAGGTTTACAGAAGCTCTGGATGCATACGATAAGGCTCTGGAAATAAGCCCTGATAATGCAAAAATCCTGTTTAGCAAAGGGATTGTTCTCAAAAGCCTCATGAGGTACGAGGATGCTCTTGATGCTTTTGACAGGTCCCTGGAGATCAACCCTGCTGATGCTAAAACCTGGTGCTTCAAAGCTGAACTTCTCCTGAGTCTTATGCAATACGAGGAAGCCCTGGATGCATTCTACCGGGCGGTATCCCTGGCTCCTGAAGACCCGGAAGTCTGGTACAGGCGGGGAATGGCTCTCAGGGAGATGAGAGCATACGAAGATGCAATGGACGACCTTGAGAAAGCTATCCGGCTCTATTCAAAGAACTACGACATGGGCTCCATGAGCGCAAGCGAATGGTGCAAGAAAGGAATGGGGCTCTGTAAAATAAAAAGTTATCAGGAGGCTCTTGATGCTTTTAACAGGGCACTTGAGTTAAACCCAACTAACGGAAAAGCCCTTTACAACAAAGGGGTCGCTCTGCGCTGGCTCGAGAAGAATGATGAAGCAAAATTATACATTGAGAAAGCTGTGGAGATTTTTGACAACAAGATCAAAGCAAATCCCGAGAATGCAAGGTTCTGGTACAACAAAGGAATTGCCCTGAGAGACCTTGAGAAATACAAAGAAGCGCTTGAAGCTTTTGAAAAGGCTATAGACATCAACCCGAGCTTTACAAAAGCCTGGATTGGCAAAGGAATAGTATACGACAGAGTTAAGAAACACCAGAAAGCAATGGAAGCCTATGAAAGGGCAGTTGATATAAATCCTATATACTCAGACCTTATTTAAGCAACCTTAATATAGAGCATCTTTCCAGAGAAAATGCAGATACAGAGCCAGAAAAAGCCGTTAGCCAGAAAAAGCTGTTAGCCAGAAAAAGCTGTTAACCAGAAAAAGCTGTTAACCAGAAAAAGCCGTTAGCCAGAAAAACTTGTTCAGGAACTGACAGGCACATTGGCTAAAATTATCTTTTTCCCTTATCTTTAAACTGTCTTTTTTTATCATAGTTTATCCAGCCGGACTTTTATTTACGGATCAATTTGATTTTTGTTTTGCGGAGCTGTCTGAACATGAGGGCTGTTCAGGGTGCCGATATATCCCATAAGATCCTGAAATGTGTTGAGCTGGAAGTCAAAGCATTGTTCTGTTTCCTCTGTGTGTCTCCAGTCCCCATAGGAAGCATATGCTGTTTTTAAGCCTAGCCTGCGTGCAGGAGCCATATCTCTTTTGATGCTATCTCCCACCACCAGGCTTTCTTCCGGCTTTAGCCCGAGGGCATCAAGAGCAAAGAGAAAATGGGCAGGGTCCGGCTTTTTCGTACCTGTCATATCTGCAGACACAAGGAACTCAAAGGAATCAAGAAGCCCGACTCTTGTAAGCCTTGCATGGGCATGGTACCTGTCAGCGTCTGTTATTATTGCAAGTCTGAGCCCAAGTTTCTTCAGTTCCTCAAGGGTATCCCTGACCCCCGGATAGAGTTCGAGGTTTTGCAGTTTTTCCCTATCATAGATCTCACAGCACTGTCTGTATGCCTGCGCTGTGAAAAGCTTTCTCTCCTGCATGTAGTCCTTTATGTTTTCATAGTCTTCAAACCCGTAAGTTCCCCTGAGAAAGTACCTGAAAAGTTCTGCGGGATCCTTCTTAAGGTTCTTATCCCCCTCTCCAAGATAGGAAAGGATCTCCCTGCATGCTATGAGTTTTACGGCTACGAAATCAAAAAGAGTATTGTCCATATCAAAGAGAACAGCTTTCAGAGTTTTCGGGCGATTTTGCTGTACATTCTTCCGGACACTTTCCATGGTTTCCCTGATCTGGTTCATTTTTTCGGATCTATTTTATGTTTTTTGAATTTTTCGGACCTTCTTCTTTTTCTATTCCCCTTTTCCGGACTTTTCAGACTACTTTTTGGGGGAGGCTATAAAAGCCATAAATGACAGATGTATAGGTCATAACGAACAATAAACTTAAGTAGATAACGAACGCGAGTACTTGAAAAATTGTGGGTCTTAATTGTAAAAGACAGTAAAGGAAATTTGGACATGAACTCTGGAGAACACAAGGACGAACCCTTCACAAAAGAAGGAAATGGAGATAAAACTGAAACCGGAGAGGGGTCAGTTTCCGATGATATGTATGTACTGGATGACTCGGAGAGTGTGGCAAGGGAGGAAGTCAGCAACGAAATTCTTGCAGCCGAACTTAATGAATGCGGCCTTGATCTTCTCAGGCTTGGCAAGTTAAATGAGGCAATTGTTGCCTTTGATAAGGCGATTGACAGAGACCCGAAGAATATCTATCTTTTGAATAATAAGGCCGCAGCTCTTGAAAACCTTGGGCAGTTTGAGGAAGCTCTCAAACTCTATCAAAAAGCTGTTGAGATTGAATCTGAAGATGCGGACCTCTGGAACAACATGGCTTTTTCCTATTCTCAGGTGGGGGAATACGAGAAAGCAGTCGAAGCCTATGAGAAAGCCCTTGAGCTCAGGCCGGACTATCCTAATGCATGGTATGGAAAAGCCCTGAACCTCAGCCAGGCAGAAAAATACGAAGAGGCTGTTGAAGCCTATGAGAAAGTCCTTGAGGAAAATTCGGATTATAAAGAGGCCTGGACAGGAAAAGGTATAGCTCTCGGACAGCTGGGGAACTACGATGAAGCAATTATTGCATACGATAAAGCACTTGAGATCGACCCTGGTTTTCTTGAAGCCTGGTATTACAAAGGAGTGGACCTTGATAGCCTTGGCAGTTACAAGCAGGCTCTGAAAGCCTACGAAAAAGCCGTGGAAATTGATCCTAAAAATGACGATGCCTGGAATAATATGGGCATAGATCTGGAAAACCTGGAAAGGTATGATGAAGCAATTCATGCTTTTGAAAAAGCAATCGAAATAAATTCCGAAAACTCCGATGTCTGGTATAACAAAGGATTTACCCTCAGCCAGGTGCAGAGGTTTGAAGAAGCTGTCGAAGCGTACAGAAAAGCCACACAGCTTGACCCTGAATATCTGGAAGCCTACTCAAGCCTCGGTTTTGTGCTGACTCAGCTCAAACGCTTTGAAGAAGCCCTGGAAACTTATGAAAAGGCACTTAACCTTTACCCGGATGCTGCAGATGCCTGGTTTGGAAAAGCTGTCTGCCTGAGTTTCCTCGGACGTGAAGACGAAGCTGAGGACGCATATATAAGAGCTGTGGAAATCGACCCCAGATATTCTGAGATTGGTGGGAACATTCAGTAAATCCGGAGAGATTTTTTTCCTCCTGATCTTACTTTCCACTTTCTTCTTTTAACTATAAGCCCCTGGGTTTAATGAGCTCGCTGCAAGAATGGGCATTTGCGTGATAAGCTGCGTGATAAGCTGCGTGATAAGCCGCGTGATAAGCTGTGTGATGGAATCTCTGGAGTAGTTCAGAGACCCGAAGAATATCTATCTCACGACCTCATCCGACGTCCTCAGGCTCATATGCATGGTCGAGAAGTCACAGTTAATTCCGACAGGGCCTGAACCTTACGGATCATCATCAAGAAGTCACCCTTCCTACTTTGTAATTTATCTTGGAAATTTTCACTTTTTTAGATTCGTTTCCTGGTTTCCGGAATGTCCGACAAAACCGAAAAATCTAAAAATCGTAAAAAGATAAAATCCTGCAAAATACAGGACTCAGCAGCGAAAAACATAATTCTAAGCATGATTCTAAGCATGATTTTAAGCATAATTCTATATACCGGAAACGCTTTTCAAATAGATGTACATCTCCCTTTAAATTTAGAAACACTTCCCCACAGGGTGGAGCGGATGAAAGAATGAAAGGATGGATTCTTTACAAGAGCACGGCTGCCGAATTAAGGCCCGACCTGTACGAAATTCACCGCTTCATCGAGGTTGCGGGTGAGAAGGGAATAGAGCTCAGGGTTGTAAAACCCGACCAGTTCGACCTGATTGTAACAAGGGATGACAGAAAAAGCATTCTTCTGGACGGGGAAGTTGTCCCCCTTCCGGACTTTCTCCTGCCGAGAATGGGTGCAGGCACAACCTATTTCGCACTTGCGGTTATCCGCCACCTGGAACGCCTCGGAGTTCGCGTTTTTAACTCTTCGCAGAGCATTGATACCGTCAAGGACAAGCTCTATTCCCAGCAGATCCTGGCCGAAAGAGGAATTTCGTCCCCCAATACAATGTTTGCCAAAAACCCGGTCAACATAAACCTGGTTGAAAAATACCTGGGTTTTCCCCTTATAGTAAAAGCCCTCTCCGGCTCCATGGGCAAAGGAATCTTCCTCTCGGAAAACCACGACAATTTCCGGGACATCATGGAACTGATCCATGTAACCAACCCCAATGCAAACATAATCCTTCAGGAGTTCATTAAATCCAGCCTAGGAAGAGATCTCCGTGTCCTCGTAATCGGAGGCCGGGCAGTCGCCTGCATGGAAAGAATTGCTCCCGCAGGTAGTTTCAAGTCCAACTATTCCAGAGGCGGAGAAGTCCGCAAATTCGACATGACCCCCGAGATAGAACAGCTGGCAACCGAAACCGCCCGCACCTTCGGACTCGACATAGCCGGCATCGACCTTCTCTTCAACGGCGACCACTTCAAAGTCTGCGAGGCAAATTCTTCCCCCGGCTTCGAGGGCATAGAAAAATGCTGCGAAGTCAATGTTGCAGGCATGATTTATGATTTTGTGAGGGGAAAGGTGGGGGAAAAGTAAAGGTCAAATCTTTGATCTGACATTCCACAGATGTCCTCAAATAAAGCATTCCTCTTGCTATCATTTTTGGAGAATTACTCCAAAATCTGCAATTATTATTTTGACCGAATATTCGAGAAATTGAAATTGAAATCTTTGAATGAAGGTACAAGGTCAAAAAGTGTGGAAGATTTCAAAACCACAGGTATGAATAACTTGTGCAGTTTTTAGATAATCCAATAGCAGAAAAAAATAGTAAGAATTGAACAGAAGCCTGCGAAAAGTGAGTAAAAAGCAAAGCGCCGTTTTTTAAAAACTTAAAATGAAGATTTCCAGCAACTCCAGTACCTTAAATCTCAATACTCTCTTGCCCTGCAAAGCCTTTATTCCGTAACCGTAACAGTTCCTTTCATAGAAGGATGGATAGAACACTCGTACTCATAGACTCCCGGTTTGGTAAACACGAAAGAGTAAGAGTCTCCGTCCCTGAGTGTATCAGACTCAAAATCAGGACCTTTTATTGTATGGGTAATTGAATCAAGGTTTGTCCATCTGACGGTATCTCCGGCTGATATTGTGACTTCTTCAGGGTTAAAGGCAAAATCCTTGATTGACACATCAACCGTCTGTCCTTCCCCTTCGGTTTCAGACGTTGCATTTGAAGCTGGAGTTACGGCTTCAACGGGAGTTATAGCTTCAATTGAAGTAATAGCTTCAATGGGAGTTACAGCTTCAACTGGAGTTACGGTTTCAACCGGAGTTACGGTTTCAGCGGGAGTCACTTCTTCGACCGGAGTTGCAGGCTCTTCGGCACCATTCTCTGCGCATCCTATTGCCAGAAATACGCTACATAAGACTAGCAAAATAACCAATTCTCTTCTCATTATTTTCCCCCATGCAAAATAAGAATGCTTTATAAATAACGTTTTTATTTTATAATAATTCCTACCAAATTCGGAATATAGTTCTTTTTCGGGATTATTGTATGTCAATAAGAGTTTTAAATAATGGATATTTGATGTCGACTCATATCATTTTTTTTTCTCTACGCGTTTTATTGTCCTCTATTTATAAAATAGGGCTTCATGCGTCTTCGGTTAAGTGAGGAATCATGATATATCGCATCCATTTCTACAAAAGTTTTCAAAAAAAACATCAGTTTATAAGATGGAGCACGGTATCGATTTGAGGTTAATTGGACAAAATTTGAGGCATACTTCTGGTACAAAATCGATAGCCTTCAGGCAAGAAAATTCCTTGACCGATGACCAATGAAATTAGCTTAAATTAATTCCTGAGATAACTTCTGGGTAGTTTAAATTAACTTCAGTCGAATACCCCGCCAGCTTGCTCCGGGGTGCGCCAGCGCAACTTTGATTTATAAGATAAACTTCTGGGTAACTAAAATTAATTCATGAGGTAAACTTCTGGGACAATTTTAAGATATGTGTAGGGACTGATATAATGAAAAACAAAATAATTGCATTTGACTTTTTAAGAGCATTAGCAATAATTATGATTATTCCAGCTCACTTGAGTAA
This sequence comes from Methanosarcina sp. 1.H.T.1A.1, assembly GCF_000979295.1. NCBI lineage: Archaea > Methanobacteriati > Methanobacteriota > Methanomicrobia > Methanosarcinales > Methanosarcinaceae > Methanosarcina > Methanosarcina sp. 1.H.T.1A.1. The sequence continues at coordinate 40,024 of NZ_JJQY01000085.1, forward strand.
TTTTTTATATTCTACTTATGGGAAATTAGCACTCTATGCCTTTGATCCTTACTTTGCAAACATGGGTTTGGGTCTCTTTATATTTATGAGTGGATACCTGATATATTACAATAATCACTCGATAAACTCGCTTCAAAACGCATTCGATTTCTATAGAAAAAGGCTTCTTAGAATCTATCCCCTTTACTGGGCTGCACTGGCCACATTTGTACTGGTATTTTTCGTATTTGCCCCGAGGTTAAATTCGGGCTTTGTTTTTCCCAATTCGGAAAATGTATTCGGTTTTTTTAATATATTTGTACATGTACTTGGGCTGCAAATCCTGCTTGCTCCGGCTTATGCATCTCCTATGCTAACGCTTTATTTTGTAGGTTTAATTGTTATTTTCTATGCCATTTATCCGTTTCTCATTATGTACTCAAAGACTACAAAACGCCTCTTACTTTCCTCTACCATTGTATATCTCGGATTCTTTTTAATCTCAAAAACTTTCAATATTATTGACCACCGCTTTTTCATGTTTTTCCTTATATTCGTTTTTGGGATCCTTGCCTGCAAGGAAAGCCAGTTTGGAAAAGCTGTAAAGATCCCCGTGAAAACCCCCCTTGCCCAGGTCCTGCTGGCAGTTCTGCCGGTCATCTTCGTACTGACAATCGTTATGGGATTGAGGGAGTCTCTATTTCTGGACCCAAGAGTTTCCGTAACCATTGATACCGCGAGTGGCGGCACAATAGGTTCTTCCATGGTAAGATCTATCCTGGACAGTATGGCAGGTTTATTGAGTATTAACCCGCTTTTACTACAGTTCCTCATTGACACACTACTTCTAAATATTTTTGTAATTTTGTTCTGTGTATTGGAGTATTCGTTTGCGATGAAGTTTGTCAATGAGAAATTCTCACGTTCTTTAAGCTCATTCTTTACGTATATTGCTACATCTTCGTACTGTGTTTATTTATTCCATAGACCATTTTTTGCCCTGTGGAACTCGGGAACAAACTTCATAGTTTCTCCAATTTTACGCGATGTTATTATGGTGTTTATAGCTATTCCCCTGTTATTTTTCATTTCATACCAGATTCAGACAATGGAACTGAACTTGAAAAGAAATTTCTCACACAGAAAATTCCCTGGAAAAAACCTGCCTTATACAAGATTTATTACAGGTTTTAATAAATAAAAATAATATGTGAGAACAGATCAAATCAAGTTAATCAGACGTAGGAATAACCATAAAAAATTGTAGATAAAGGTCGAGAATAAGAAAAGGACAGGAAATAAGACTCAGTACCAAAATCCAGTGATGAATGTAAAATTAAATATCACTGGATTTTATAATTGGTTACAATTCTTGTGATAAGATCTTTGGATCGCGGTTTTTTGAACTCGAATACTGATTTTGATTAAAGGCCGGATTCTTCTTGCGAATTCAGAATTTCAATCAAGAAATGCAAAAATCACTAGATTTTGGAACCGAATCCAGCTAACTGAAGGATATATCTTTAAATCTATTTGTGCCACTACTTTATCAGAAAATTTTAAATATTATAAAAATAATTAAGAATTAACAAGTTATATAAAAACTTGGAAAAACAGAAAAACAGAAAAACGGAAAAACGGATTTTCAGATGATAAAAATATTTGGATATTGGGAAAGAACCTAAACTCCCAATTCCTATTCTATTCTGAACCAATTCTCTTAAAACATATACGGTAGGCTGGTAAAAACAGAACTGTTCATATACACAGATCTGACTCTAATTCCGGAATTTGGTTTTCGGAACACGGATTTCCCTGGCCTGCAGCTTATAAATATTTTTGTTGAATAGATAGAAGGTTCTATCGAACTTAAAATTACAGTGGGGCAAAGTTCAATCTCAACTTCAGTAAGCTAAAAAAGTGATAACTGAAGCTTTCCGATGTATAAATTTTCAGTCTCCCGATGTAAAAGTCTGATCTTACTGTTTTAGAAGTACGGGACGCGGCAACTATCGGAGATAGGCATTGATTGGAATAAAAAGATCTTTTAAAAAAAGCATTGAAGTTACGCTGAGGGGGAGATTCGAACTCCCGTAGCGCGTGAGCACTACCGGTTTTCAAGACCGGCGCCGTAGTCCGCTGGGCTACCTCAGCATGTTGAAAATATACTTTTAAATGTAACTTTTTTTGGCTTTCCGGATAAATCCCGGCAAACCGTCCTGATATTCCGGGACGCGTATACAGAGAACCTGATTATTATATATAAAATTTGCGAAGAGAAATAACTCTTCGCATTTCTGTTAATTACAGTTAAATAATTATTCCTGGGACTCGGAAGTCTCTTCTTTAACTTCGGTTTCGGCTTCAGCCTCGACTTCAGGCTCTGCAGGTGCAGGGACTTCAGCTTCAACTGTGAGCTTTTCAATGAGCTGGACTTCTGTGAGACCGGCGTACTTGAAGAGTTCGGATGCTACCCTGTTCTTTGCCATGAGCCAGCGCTGGTTGAAGGTCAGGCCTGTGGGCACATTGATCTTTGCGACACCATCAGCTATTTCGACTTCCGTGTCACGAATGCCGGTATAGAGGGCAAGAATACCCTGGATCTTTTCAACATCATTCTCAAGGATCTTTTCAATGGTGTACTCGTAGCTAACAGTCTTGCCTGCAAGGGGGCTGTTAAAGTCTACAGTGACCCTGCGGCCGATAACCCTGCTGACAACTCCTCTTCTGCCGTCCAGTTCAACAGGCATGCCGGGGTGAACATTTCTGTCCGGGAGCTTTGTTATGGAAACGGTCTCTACGAGACTCGGGTTGCTTGGGCCGAATGCCTTTTCCGGAGGGATTGAAACTGTGCCGGAGTAACCATCTTCCTTTCCTTCAAGGTCTTCATCAAGGCCATCGATTGTGTGCCCTGCTCCAACAATAACGACGTCTCCGCCGTAAAGTCCGCGGGGATTATAGATCTCTTCTTTTTTTGCAAGCTCTTCGTCTGTTGTGTCGAAAATCCTGCCGTCCTCAAATCTACCTGTGTAGTTTAACTTTATGAAATCGCCTTTCTGAATTGCCATAATTCTCAACTCTTCTATTAAATTAATTAAATTTGATAAGTAAGGAAATTATCCTTTATTAGTTAAATTCCTGAACTTTTAGAGTAAACGCGTTTCACGCTATAGAACTCTGGCTTTAATAAGCTTTTTGGGAACCAACAGGGTTGCCTGAAACCTCACTGGTCGTTGTAAAAATTTTAATTTATTGTAATTTATCCCATAACCAGTACCTGCTGCCATTATGGAATATTTGGGGAAAAGATTCGGCCTGTAATACGGAAGAAAAGTCACTTTCATTTTCGTCTTAGAAACTGTCCTCTGAGGCAAAAATACCCTTTTTTGCAGCTTTGTCAGGCAGGGACAGAAGTTCCGGCAGGAAGACTTTAGTCTGTACCAGTTCATTCATGCCGTCATTTTGTCAGATAAACATCTTTTGAATCAAACATAACTCCAGAGTCTAATTATCTCTATCCTGTGACTGTTTATGTCTCTGAATACAATAAAATCTTAAATATATCCTTGAATATTATATTTAATGGGGATTAGGAAATATAGTGGATTTTATCTGTTTGGTCAACAGGTTTGATTTTTCATCAGTAAAACGGCTGAGGCCAGAAAAGCCTGACAGAAAGGATCTCATTTTCAGGAGAGGTGTATGGAAAAAAGACTTATGAGAATAGGGATTTCCCTTCCCGGGGAGCTTCTGGATAAGTTTGATAAAGCCCTTGTGAAGAGAGGATACTCCTCACGTTCTGAAGGCATAAGGGATGCCATAAGAACATACAACCAGCACTATGAATGGATGCAGCAGATAGAAGGCAAAAGGGCTGCAAGCATCTCTATTGTATACGATTGCTCAAAAAAAGGCGTAACAAGTACCCTGGCAGAAATTCAGCATGAATACATGGATCTGATAAGCTCTTCAGTCCATTTCCATATGGAAGAAAATTTCTGCTTTGAAGTGATAATCCTTGAAGGGGACGGAGAAAAAATAGTGGAACTGGCTGAAAAAATACTTAGTTTAAAGGGAGTTAAGCACGCCAGATTAACAACCGTACCTGAAGAGAGGACAGTGTCAACTATCCCTGAGCTAAAGACTCAGGGACGTGTCTAACAAGCCCTGGTTGACCAGATCCCCGATTTGGAGCAACGGAAAATAGGGAACCTATAGGAAAGGAAATAGTTACCCTGAAATACCGCCTTGGGTTCAGGCTCTAAGGATACCAGTTAAACAGTCCTGAGAGGTAGGGAAGTGCTCGCATCGCTAAATCTTTCTGACGCGTTCTTCCCCCGAGCTAAAGACTCCGGGGTTTCCTGCTGAGGATTTATGAGCGGAGTGAACTGAAAAACTTATCTAATTTATATACAACGATGGTTTCATTTCTTTCAATTCTAGCACTTCAGGAGATATATGGATCTTGCAAAAATCCACGCAAAGCCAGATCTATATTTAAGAGGTTTTAAAAAAACACTATGGGATACCGCAGGAATTTTTCTTCTGAAGGGATGGAAGCAAATTGAAAAAGAAAATGTTGGAACTGTTGACGATGCCATGCTTTCGGAAATCCTTAGAATTCAGGCAGAAGGATTTAAAAATGAAAGGCAGGGGGAAATTATAAAATATTCACAGAAATTCAGAAAAGTCTTTTATGTAATTAAGAGACAGGATAAGGTAATAGGCTACTGCATATATCACATGAAGCCGTTTTTGTCATCCCGGGGTTTTGAGAAAAAATCTGTAATTTATTCGATTGCAATTGACAGTAAATTCAGAAAGAAGGGATTTGGCAGGAAGCTTCTGGAAGAAAGCATCAGGGAAATGAAGCTGAATAGGGTATTTTCTGTCCTCCTGTACGTAAACGTAAACAATATCCCTGCCATAAAATTATACGAGAAAACGGGTTTCTTGATAGTCAAAGAAGTAGAAAACGTATGTGGACAAAAGGAGATATGCTACAAAATGGAACTTAAACTTTTTTGATTTCAGGACTCAGAGGGTATATTTATATAAAAATTCGGTTTTACAGTCCAGTATGCCTGTAGTTCATAACTTTATATCTGCAGCAAAGGAAAGAGTTTCTTTTAATAGCAGCGACAAAACCCACGGTGAATTATATCAATGGCTTTCCACTTTAAGGTGATTCTATGGATCCCACACAAATTTACATGAGATTAGTTTCATATTTTGCGAGTTTTCTGAAACTACTGCGGGATACAATCGGGGCTCATCTTCTAAAAGAATGGAAACATACCGAAAAGGAACATATTTTGCCTGTAGATGAAACTATGCTTCCTGAGATTCTTAGAATTCAGGCAGAGGGATTTGATAGTAAGAAACAGGAAAATCTTATAAAATATTCAAAGAAATTCAGAAAAATCTTTTACGTAATTAAAAACCAGGACAAAATTGCAGGTTACTGTATATACTACCTGAAACCAGAACTTTCGTTCAAAGGACTGAAAAAGAAATCCGTAGTTTACTCAATTGCAATCGACAAGAAATTCCGGGGAAAAGGATATGGCAGGACGCTTCTGGAAGAAAGCATAAAGGAAATGAGGCTGAACGGAATATACTCTATTCTCCTGTATGTAAATGTAAAAAATACCCCTGCAATAAAGTTGTACGAAAAAATGGATTTTCAGATAATCAAAAAAATAGAAGGTATATGCGGCCAGAATGAGACCTGTTATATAATGGAGTTAAAACTTGCCTGATTAACTCCTCAATTGTTTTTAAAATTGGCATTTTCCTGCAAGTGTTTCTAATTTCTGAAAAGCGTTACCTGATGAGACATTATCCTTTTCTTACAGGTTGTCATTTATTAGCATATTATCAGGTACGGCAGCTTAAAGGATATCTTTAAATAAAACTCGAGTTCACAATTCAATGTGTACTTAATTAACGCCCTTATTTTTATCGGGGGGCTACTGCTGCTTGTAAAGGGGGCAGACCTGTTTGTAATGTCCTCGTCCTGGATTGCTAAGAGGTTTGGGGTCTCAGAGTTTATAATCGGGCTAACTCTGGTATCGATAGGGACATCTATGCCTGAGCTTGCCTCCTCCCTTACAGCATCCTTCGAACACGCAAGCGGAATAGTTATGGGCGATGTACTCGGGTCAAACATCGCAAACATAGGACTGGTCGTGAGTACCGCTGCCCTTCTGTCCAATGTGAAGACTGAAGAACTAATGCTTAGAAGAGACGGCTATATAATGTTATTTTCCGCCTTTCTTTTTTTACTTTTTGTTCTGGACTTCAGAATTTCAAGGATTGAAGCCTCAATTTTTCTTTTTCTATATGTTGCCTATCTTCTGTTCCTGCTTGAGAAGGTGAAAAAACACGAAGAAGATATATATTTCAAAGACTTTATTCACTACTTTTTCAAGTTTGAATATATTTTCGATTTAAAAGCAAGGATTGAAACAGGCATTAGAGGACGAATGGATGAAAAAAGAATAAAGGAAGCCATAAAAGAAAGCTATGAAAAAACAGAAAGAGAAACTAAAACAGAAGAAGTGATTAGGGCAGAGAATAAAACTTGCACTGAAATTAAAGCCGAAAATGAAACTGAGATAGAAAATGAAACTGAGATAGAAAATGAAACTGAATATCTTTTTGAAAGCAGCCTTTTAATAGAGTTTATAAAACTGGTCACAAGCGGATTTGCTATAATAATCGGGGCAAAGTATTTCATAGAGCAGTCAATATTTTTTGCCCAGATTCTGGAGGTTCCGGAGACTCTTATCGGTGTAAGCCTTGTTGCAATCGGGACTTCCCTTCCTGAACTGATGGTAACGGTTTCTGCAGCCCGCAGCGGCTATGCCAGCATAGCTCTTGGAAACGTCATAGGGTCAAATATCACTAATACTCTCTTGATTCTGGGCTGTTCGGGACTTGTCCACCCTCTCACAGTAACCGAAATCAGTGTCTATTACATAACACCTTTCATGCTGCTTATCAGTCTCCTGCTTCTCCTCTTTATCCGGACAGGCTGGAGAATAAAAAGGTTTGAAGGGCTTATCCTTTTCCTTCTCTACTCCGGATTCATGTTTTTCATCTTCCGCCTCGGATGAGTTACCACCCTGAAGAAACACATCTATTTTTGCTATAATCCTTCCTGCATTTCAAAAATATGGCTCCTGAGGATTTCATTTCAGGATGTCATAACCGACTTCCTCAAGGGCTCTTATTGCATTTTCCATGTCTGTTTCCCTGACCAGAATGTAATCGGTATCATATGTTGAAACGGCAAATATGCTGATACCGTTATCAGCCAGAGCCGTGCTGATTCCTGCAAGGATTCCTGTCAGTCCGAAGTCCAGAGGCCCTTCAACTTTCAGGCAGCTCCATCCCTTTTCAACCAGGGCACCTGCAGGAATATTTTCAGGGATACTTCTTTCCTGGCAGACGACCGAGAGCTCTTCAGGGGTTTGCGTAACCGATAAGAAACTGCTTCCATACACCCATTCAGGAATTTCAGAGCCTGTTTCCAGCTTGCAGATTCCAAACCTGCCTTCAAGGACACTTAAAGTGAGTTTATTTTGCTTCATACAGGATTCCTCTTTTGTCTTTTCTATTAGACATTTTACCTCAGACTATGGTCCTGGTCTGGATTTCTGTTCCATTTAGCACTCCAGGCTCCAGGAATTATTATTCTTATCTCAGGAAGCGCCAACATCAATATTTAAGACCAACCGCGAACAAATACTTAGTTAAATCCGTTTCTTTATCTTTTGATCTTTATCTTTTAAGCTTTATTTCTAACCGGGGCTGGCTTGAATGGAACTGCTGGGTATCGATATACTTAAAGTTTTGACGGGGATAGACGGATTTGTCTGGGGGCCACCCCTTCTGATTTTGCTGGTGGGGACGGGGATTTTCCTGACCATGAGCCTGGGGTTGATCCAGGTCTTCAAACTGCCGCTTGCTCTCAAATATGTCCTGAATTCGAGAAAATTTGAGGCGGGAGTTCTGGGGGACGTCTCAAGCTTTGCTGCGCTCAGTACGGCCCTTTCGGCAACGATCGGGACCGGAAACATCGTGGGGGTTGCAACTGCAATCAAGACCGGGGGGCCCGGAGCTCTTTTCTGGATGTTTCTTGCGGCTTTTTTCGGGATGGCTACCATGTATTCCGAAGCCCTGCTAGCAGTCAAATACAGGACTGTTGACGCAAACGGGCAGATGTCCGGGGGCCCCATGTACTACATCAAAAACGGGCTGGGTCATAAAAAGTACAGCAAAATTCTTGCCCCTCTGTTTGCCATCTTCGGGGTAAATGTTGCCCTTTTCGGGATAGGGACCTTTCCTCAGGTAAATGCTATCGTGGACTCGGCCCGGATCGCCTTTGACATCCCCGAAGTCCTGAGTGCAGCCGTGCTGAGCCTGCTTGTAGCTTTTGTGACGCTTGGTGGGATCAGGAGGATTGCAGCCGTAGCCCAGTTAATGGTGCCTTTCATGGCAATTGCGTATGTGCTGGGCTGTCTGATTATTATCGGGCTGAACCTTGACAAAATCCCTGCAACCTTTTCTCTGATCCTCAATTCCGCCTTTACAGAAACCGCAGCCAGGGGCGGCTTTCTTGGAGCCGGTGTGATGCTTGCAATCCAGATGGGAATTGCCCGTGGAATCTTTTCAAACGAAGCGGGACTCGGGAGTACGCCCATTGCAGCTGCAGCTGCCAGGGTCAAAGAACCGGCAAAACAGGGCTTGATCTCCATGACAGGGACCTTTTTCGATACGATCGTCGTCTGCCTCATGACCGGAACTGTGCTGATCATGACGGATTCCTGGACAGGGGACCTTGCTGGAGCCTACATGACCAGCTACGCTTTTTCCACCGTGCTTTCAGACCTCGGAAGCTACATCGTGACTCTGGGCCTGATCTTCTTTGCCTTCACAACCATTATAGGATGGAACTATTACGGGGAACGCTGCACGGAATTCCTCTTCGGGGTCAGGGGGATTCTTCCATACAAGATTCTTTACATCCTCATTGTTGCCTCAGGAGCCTTCCTGACCCTTGACATCATCTGGGTCCTGGCAGACATCGTAAACGGGCTGATGGCTATCCCGAACCTGATAGCCCTCCTTGCGCTGAGAAAGGTCGTTGTAGCCGAGACCAGGAAGTATTTTGAAGCCCTGAGTTGAGGGTCCGATCGCTGAAAATCGACATCAAACCACCTGAACCTGAGGCCTGAAATCCGGCCGGGGCAGGGAAGAATACAACCTGATGAAGGTTGCAAATAAAGTGTAACGGTTATAAGCCCTTCCTGCGGATTATTACATAAAATTCACCTGTCCAGAAAAGGATCGTTACCCATGAAATCCACCCATCAAGAAACAAATTCCAGGGCTGTGAAGAAGAGATGTATTAAAACAGCTGTAGCCCCTGCAGCCGCCTTCCATTTTATCGCGGCCATATTGATAATTACCGCCCTCCTGACTCCCACAGCTTCTGCGGCCGTGGTCTCCGGAAATACCCATCTTGAGGTGTATGTATCGGAAATAACCCCTAACCCCGCCAGGCCCGGAGAAGACCTGCTCATAAAAATCAACATCGAAAATACCGGAAACGACCCCGCTGAAAAAGTGAAAATCGGAATTGAGGAACTGGACCCCTTTATTTTTAAGTACAGCACCTCAGAGGTTTACGGTTCCGGGACTAACACCGAGCGCATTTTTCAAATTGAACAGATAAGGCAGCGCGCAAAAGTCGAGCTTAACTTCCACTTCAGGGTAGATGAAAGGGCAACGTCGGGAGTCCGCCAGCTTGAGTTCACCATAGTAGATGGGGACGGGGTGAGCTTTTCGAAAAGGATTCCGATCAGGGTGGAAGGAAACCCTGATATTGTACTCATGGGGACTGTAATCACTCCGGCAAACGGAGGGAATGCTTCTGTTGACGCCCTGATCCCGGGACAGGCATTTTACCTCCGGACTACGGTTAAGAATGCAGGGAACGGAAATGCAAAAAACGTCCGGGTGATCCTCGACTTAAATGGCTCTTCTCCCATTATCTCCCTCGAAGACAATGTCCGTTTCTTTGAAGCCCTGAAAGCCGGAAGTTCTGAGAACCTGTCTTTCAAACTCCTTTTAGGCAGCAACGCAGAGGTGCAGCCCTACAAAATCCCCCTCAGGATAACAGCTTCAAACGAAGCCGAGGATTTCCAGATCAACAAGGCCCAGGAAATAGGGGTCAACGTGCTGAACCAGGCGAAAATTAACATTGCGAGCCTGAAATTTGATCCCCAAATGCCGGTGAAGGGACAGAAGGTTTCCATGATCCTCAAGCTTGAAAACGTTGGGGAAGGGGAAGCCCGCTTCGTGAAAGCCAGTCTTGATGGGCTTGAAGGCTCGGGAAGCACAGAAGCTTTCCTGGGACGCCTGAAAAAGGACGATGACGCCCCGGCAGTCTTTACTTTCATTCCGGAAAAAGCAGGAGACCAGGAAGTGACTCTGCTTGTGGAATACGAAGATGACTTTGGAAAACACCAGCTCAGTGAGGACCTGACCTTCAGTGTGGGCAGACAGGAGGGGAGCATTATCCCCATTGTGCTGGGAGCAGCCCTTATTCTTGCAGCCGCAGTCTTCTACATGAAAAAGAAAGGCAAGCTCTGAAGGTCATATATAAAAATAAATCCAGAAGCAAAATAACCCAAGTAGGACGCCTGATTATGCTTGAAAAAGCGAAAGTCTCCTTCTTCCTTGCCGGCCGCTCTATAAGAAGGGGCAATAAGGGGATCACGATCTTTACGATCTTCGTGCTGACCCTGATCTTTGTACAGCTTGTGCTCTTTTCGAGCATGTTAGCAGGAGTCACAGTCCAGTTCAACAAACTGCTGGTGGACTTTCAGACCGGAAACGTAGTCATAGAGCCAAAGGAAGAGGAAAGGTATATTGAAGCTGCTTCAGCCCTCCAGAAGAAAATAGAGAGCCTACCTGAAGTCACCGGCACTTCCGCCCGCCTGAAAGCCTCCGGCGCCTTCCGCTACAAGGAAAAAGAGATGGGCGCCACGGTATACGGGGTGGACCCGACGGACGAAAGTTTTGTTACGGGGCTTGAGAGCACCATGTTAAGCGGGGAGTTTTTAAGCAAACCCGACAGGGGGGAGATTATCCTGGGCAGAGAAATCTCGGGCGGCTTTGGGGCTCTGATGGACTCCCGTTCCCTGGGCGGCGTGGAAGTCGGAGACACCGTAGAAGTCACAATTCAGGGCAGAACAAAGGAGTTCCGGGTCAAGGGGATCTACAGCACCCTCTATTTCATGATCGATTCGGCCGCCTACATCAGCAGGGCCGATATGGAAGAGATGCTCGGCGTACAGGATAGGGACCTTGCTCAGGAAATAGCCGTCAGGACCACCGAAGGCACGGACGAAGTCGGGACCCGGGAAAAGCTAATCTCTCTCGGGGTCAGGGAAAATGTCCGTACCTGGAGGGAATTTGCAGGCCTCCTGAGTTTGATCGAAGGCACGCTTGGCATGGTAAGGAACATCATGAATGCAATCGGATTGCTGATTGCTTTTGTGATCATCTTCGTGGTCATTTACGTAAACATAGTAAACAAAAAACGTCAGATCGGCGTCCAGAAAGCCATAGGGATAGAACAAAACGTGATCATAGCTTCCTTCGTCCTTCAGGCCATGCTCTACGCAGGTGCAGGTGTGATCCTCGGTTACATCCTTATGCACTACGGAATCGTCCCCTACACCGTCGCCAACCCCGTGCAGGTTCCTGTTGGTGCCATCAGCCTGGAACTGGACGACCTGGAAGCCGTAAATCGCGCTGTCCTCCTCTTCATGGCTTCTGTGATAGGCTCCGTGATCCCCGCATACAAACTGGCAAACAAAGGCCTCCTGGAATTGATCTGGGAGAAATAAGGAGGAACTGAAAAAATGGAAACCCAGAGCGAAGAAAGAATCGAAATCGGAAGGGAAACTGAACCCGGAGCCGGGCTTTCCGGAACAAAATTCGATGCCATTGTAGAAGGCATCAACATCTTCCGCACCTTCAAAATGGGGGAGGTGGAAGTCCGGGCTCTCAGGGGAGTAACCGTCAGCATCCGCCGCGGAGAATTTGTTGCCATCATGGGGCCGAGCGGTTCGGGGAAGACTACGCTCTTAAACCAGCTCGGAATCCTGGACACTCCCACCTCCGGCAAGGTCATCGTTGACAGCATCGATACCTCTACCCTTTCTGACAGGGAAAAAGGTAAATTCCGCCTCTACAACCTGGGTTACGTCTTTCAGGACTATGCCCTCCTGCCCGAACTTACCGCCTCTGAAAACGTTTACATCTCCCTAATGATGCAGGGAAAAAGTAAAGCAGAATACGAATCCGCAGCCGCCGAAATCCTGACGGCCGTAGGCCTCGGCGATCGCCTTTCCCAGCTCCCCTCCAAAATGAGCGGCGGCCAGCAGCAGCGCGTGTCAATCGCCAGAGCGCTTGCTCATTCCCCAAGAGTCCTTTTTGCAGACGAACCCTGCGCCAACCTGGACTCTCAGACCTCAAAGGAAGTTCTGGACCTTTTCAAGAAATTTAACACAGAATTGGGGCAAACGATCGTAATGGTCACACATGAAGACTGGCACGCTGCATATACTGACAGGGTGATCAGGTTAAAGGACGGGATGTTAGAGCAATAAATAGTGTATAGTGTACAATCAGTATTTTTTGGAATTATCATTAGATATTGAAACTGAGTCGATATTACCCTTGTATTTAAAAAAGTGAGGAAAAAAAATGTTTACAGAAGAAAACAAAGCAATAGTTAGCCGATTCTTTGAAGAAGGACCATCTAAGGGAAATTTGAGTGCTGCTGATGAGTTACTGTCAGCTAATTTCGTTATGCATGCACCTCTTCCTGCATCTCCGGGAATCGAAGGGATGAATGAAACAATTACCACGTGCAGGGCAGCCTTCGAGCATCTCAATGTTACAATTGAAGACATGGTTGCCGAGGGTGATAAAGTAGTTGCTCGCTTTACAGCTCACGGAATACATAAAGGCAATTTCATGGGTTTACCGGCTACCAGCAAACCGATAACCATGACTGGCATAGAGATCTTTCGCATTAAGGACGGTAAGATTACTGAGCTATGGGCTGAGGCTAACCTTTTAGGTCTGATGCAGCAGTTAGGAATCTTTCCTATGCCTGGAGACCAGAGTTAAATGCCATTACCTCTGCGATGCTGACTGCCGTTGGGGTTGAAGCATTTTCTCTCCAAAATGAAAGGGGGCCAGCAACAGCTGGTTTCAAAAAAAGAGAAAAAAGCCAGAAAGTAAGAGAAAATTGGGAGCCGTTGAGAGACAAACAAGTAAAAACAACCAAACAAGTAAAAACAACCAAACAAGTAAAAACAACCAAACAAGTAAAAGCAACCAGAAAACCTGAAAGGGTGCAAACAAAACATAATTAAATTATACCTGAAAAATACTTTTTTCCGCATCTATTTTTTCTTCTTTCTGCCTCTTTTTCAGACTTTTTCTTTCTGCCTCTTTTTCAGACTTTTTCTTTCTGCTTCTTTTTTTTCGACGGGCCGCCAGACAAGCTGACGGGGGTACTTTAATATCTGAATTTAAAAGCGGTTTACAGGGTCAAGGGAAGTATTTCTCAGACTTTACGGCGCAGAAATCATATCTCATTTCCTGAGTAAGTGTCATATCTTATTTCCTGAATATGTTATACAAAAAACAGCATGAAAAATATGCTTCTCATAGAATTATATAGTTTTTCAATTCTACAGGATATAACATGAGATTAAAAGGGGATTTACTGGCGCGTTACCTGGAATATTTAACATTGTATTAGCCGGGTAGTTGTCGCTTTATTACTGGATAATTTGCCTAACTAAAAATTAAAATATTAGAAAAGTTTTTTTAGTAACATCCTCAATATAATTACTAGAAATTACAACTGTGGTCTGAGATTGTATGCTTGTAGTACCTCTTCTGAATAAATATAAAAAATACCTGATATGGTCCTATCGTACCCTCGGGTTTTTACAAATAGCCGGAAAATATTCCTTTTTGTTTTTATTGATGATTCTATTTAACCTGTATGAACTGGCTTATTATGTTCCCGGAGTGGATAAACTGAGTAAGTTCCAGATATATCTGGGCACTTACTGGTTTAACCTCGGGTTAATGGCTACAGGGGCACTGGTGCTGATTTTCCTTGCCGGTTTAATTTCCAGGTTATTTAACAGGAGAAGTAAGTTTAATCTGATAAATCTCCTCGAAACCAGCTTTCCGGAACTAAAAACAAGGCTGAGTACAGCATATGATAACAGTCAGAACATCAACATAGTTACAAAGAAACTGCTTGAGGACGTGCACAGCCAACTTACCGGCATCAAAATAAAAAAAATAGTTCCAAAAAACCAGATTTTCAGGTCGTTTTTAATATTTCTGCTGGCTGCAGGAGCTGTCACTTTCTGCATACATGAGGGCTTCAGTTTTGATATATCTCCCAGCCAGCTAATCGATGATCTACGGGATAATATGTCTAACCTGAATGCCAGAGCTGCTTATGAAGAAAATGAGCCAGTTGTCCCGGATTCCAGGTACAATATAAAAGCTGTAATCATAAAAAATGGAGATCAGGTTGAAATGAAAATCAATCCGAGCCTGGGACTCGGGTTCACAAGCCAGATAGATACGGAAACTGATAAATATTTCAACGAGAGCGCGGACAGCTTTAACGAGGAATTCAAGCAGAGTCAAACCTATTCGGAAAATCTGCCAGAAGAATATGAGCCTTTGATTAAACAATATTTTGAAGCACTTTCATCCTGAATCTTTCCCCTTTATGAATCATTCCCTATAACGAAGTTATAGAAAAAGAAGGTCGGATAAAGCAAAAAGCCCTTAAAGCAGCAGAAGTGCCCGAATTTGCAGCAAATGCCTGATTTATGTAAAAAATAACGGAGTTTCAATATGAGAGAGTTACAGGAAATCCAGCTTGAAGATTCAGAACTTAACTTAAAACCTACATATGAAAAAGCCCCCCAGATTTTCGAGGTTATCTTTAAGGAAATTGGCAATGCTATCGTCGGCCAGAAAGAAATGGTCCGGCAGATCCTCATAACCATGCTGTGTGAAGGGCATGTCCTCGTTGAAAGCAATCCCGGGCTCGGCAAGACACTTACTATATCCACTATTTCCCAGATCATGAGTATGAAGTTTAGCAGGATACAGTGTACACCTGACCTTATGCCCGCAGATATCACAGGGACTGACATTATCGAAGAAGACGAGAGAGGTTCAAAACACTTCAAGTTCAAGCAGGGTCCTGTCTTTGCAAACATCGTGCTTGCGGATGAAATCAACCGTGCCTCCCCAAAAACCCAATCTGCCCTGCTTGAAGCCATGCAGGAAAAGCAGGTTACAGTGGCAAGTACGACATATCAACTGGACAGGCCTTTCTTTATCCTTGCGACACAGAACCCTATCGAAATGGAAGGAACTTATACACTTCCCGAAGCCCAGCTTGACAGGTTTTTAATGAAAATCCGCCTCGGTTACCCGGATTCAGAAGAAGAGTTTGAGATTGTAAACCGTTATGCTGAGGCTTTCAGGCCAGCTGTAAGGAGGTGCATGGATAAAAATACGTTTATCGAACTGCAGCAGATAACCCGCAGAATCCCTATCTCAAACAAGCTCAAAAAGTATGCAATCGATATCGTAAACCAGACTAGAAACATGCCTGAAATGATAGAATCAGGCGCATCCCCGCGTGCTTCAATTGCATTGATCCTCTGTGCAAAGGCAAACGCGTTTCTCGACGGCAGGGGGTATGTTGATAAAGAGGACATTGACTCCATGGCCCTTCCGGTCCTCCGGCACAGGATAATTCTATCTTTTGATGCTGCAAGGAACAACATCACCAGCGATAAAATCATACAAAAAATCCTGGAGAGCAGAAAAACAATTCTCTGATCCGGCCAGCGGAAAAAAATGGCTGAGGCAATGATCATACATGGCTGGCGTAAAACACACAATCGATACATCATTCCTGACTCAACTCGACAGGTATGCGATCCCTCTTAGCAGGAGGGTTTCAGCAATTCACACGGGCAGTCATCAGTCAACCAGAGCAGGGGCAGGGCTTGACCTTATAGACCACAGAAAATACAATCCGGGAGATTCATTAAAAAAAATCGACTGGAACCTCTATGCACGTACGGAAAAACTCTACATCCGCAGGTTCGAAGAAGACAAAAATCTTAACATGGTCATATTGCTTGATGCCAGCAGCAGCATGCTCTTTCCTGACAGCACGCCGAACAAGTTCGAATATGCGTCAACAATAGCCGCAGGAGTTTCTTACATCGTAATGAAACATAATGACGTGTACACCATTTCAACGTTTGCAGATGATGTGGATTACACAAAGGCACACAAAGGAAGGGATGATTTCCTGCGGACAATAGATTCCCTGACCCGGATTCCTGTCAATGGAAACACAAAACTTGCAGACTGCGCCGACTCCATATACCCGAGAATAAAAACGAAATCAATGGTGCTTATAATCTCAGACTTCCTGGACAGCATAGATTCGGTCCGTAATGCAGTTAACAAACTGTCCAGACATGAGCTTGTGCTTGTACACATTTATGACGAGACCGAAATGAACCTGCCTGAAACCGTGGACGGAGCAGTAAAATTCATTGACAGCGAGACGAACGAAGAAATCAGTTTTACGGTGGGCCCTAACTTTAAAAAAGAATATGCTGCCGAATACTCAAAGCATATGGCTGAACTGGAGAAAATTGCTTACGATTTTAAAATCCCTTATTTCCGGGTCAGCGTAATAAACCAGCCGTTTGATACTGTTCTTAGAATTATAGGTGAAGGGTGATCCTGCCTATGGACTTTGAATTTTCCCAGGGCCTGGCTGCACTTGCAGGCATAATTCCCCTTATAATAGTATACCTGCTTAAGCCTCGCCCTAAAAACGTTATTCTTCCCTCCCTTATGTTCGTTCGGAGGATAAGCCAGAATGTGCTTGATTCCAGGCGCACTATCAGTAAAAAAATAACAGACCCTCTTTTCTTCATACAGCTGCTGGCTCTTATTCTTCTCTCGACAGCAATTGCAGGTCCCCTCTTAGAAGAGGTTAAAACAGATTCTGAAAAGGTAGTACTTATAATAGACTCGTCTGCAAGCATGAACGCACCTGATAGGGCTGATGGCGCCAGGACAATAGCAATAGATAGCCTGGGCGAAGAAAATACAATTATCACCGCAGAAAGTATTCCTGTGGTGCTTGCAAAAGCGCTGGACGCAGACGATGCAAAAGGCGTGATTGACAGCCTGGAGATGAGAAACACTCCCGGAGATATCCCCAAAGCGATTTTGACCATTATAAACGAGAAAGAAAACGAGAACGGAAAAATCGTAGTCATATCCGATTTTGAAAACTGGGCTGGAAGGGCGCCTGAAACATACATCCGGATTGCAAACACGAGAAACATGGAGCTTGAGTTCAGGCAGGTAGGCAATAAAACTGCCAATTATGCCATTGTGGATGGCTATTTGAAAGATAGAAACGACGGGACGTATGAATATACCTGCACTGTCAAAAACTTTAACGATATCAGTGCAGATCTTGACATTCAACTGGAGAGTCAGGCTGAATCCTCCTCCGGCACAAAGGTGAGTAGCCCGGTACAGCTTGCAGGGTTCGGAGCGCAGCAAATAAAATTTTCAAACATCCCTCAGGGCACATCAACTGTGGAAATCCTCAATGAAGACGCAATACCCTGCGACAACATTGCTTACATTTCAATTCCTGAAGTCAAACCCAAAAAAATCCTGGCCTTAACAGACCCTGAGGAGGCTGCAGGGAAGTCTCCCCTGATAACGGCGATATCCCTGCTGCCTGACATTCATGTTGATGTGCGGCAGGACCTTCCTGAGGATGTTACGGAATACGATACCATAATTGTAAACTCCAAACACAAATCTCTCTCGACCCTCGACGTCCTGGAAATCGTGGCTTATGCAAAAAGCGGAAAAGACCTGATAGTCATAGGAAACGAGTGCCTGTACGATTCATTACAGATGCGCGGGCTTTATTCTATCCTGCCGGTAGACATAATTTCAGTAGAAGACGAAGGCAGCCATACCATCGAGTCCGTGGGGAGCGGAAAAAATATTTTTGAAGACGTTACGTTCAGCGAGGTATACCTGCGCAGGTTCCTGGTCACTACCCCGAAAGAAGGGGCTTCAGTCCTTGCAGAGGTAAAGGGAACAGGGCCTCTGGTTAGTATGCGGAATATAAAAAACGGGACCGTGACCTATGTAGGATTCAGTGATGCTACCGGAAAAGATGCATGGAACAATTTTGCCACTACCCCGACCTACCCTGTGTTCTGGGTAAAACTGCTCAGGTACATGTGGGGTGTCGGAGACATCAGTGAAACAAACGTGAACACGGGCCGTTACCAGGCATTTGACCAGAATATCCTGATAAAAACTCCGACAGAAACCCTCAGCAGTAGTTTCGTTTATTATGACGAATGCGGACTGTACAGCCTGAACCAGAAGACCGTTGCTGCTAACCTCTACGATGCCATGGAATCGAATACCTTTACGGAAAAAAGACTGAACCTTACAGGTGAAAATGGAGAAATCCGGAAGCTGGAACTCCGTACAAAGTCCCCTGACAAACTCCGAAAGTACCTTATTTACGCCTTACTGCTGCTTATCATAATTGAAAACGCAGTTATGTTCAGGAGGAGGATCATATGACCTTCAATCCTTATAGTTTTGATTTTTTACACAGCAGCGAATTGCTGCTCCTGGTTCCTCTGGCACTCCTTGTGCTTTTAGGGCGCTGGAAAAAGGTCGATAAAAAACATATGTTCTTCCATGCCCTTGTGGTCTTCCTCCTGATCCTGGCTCTTGCTGCTCCCTATTCTGCAGAAATGAGCTCTCCAAAAACCAACCAGACCAGGATAACTATAATTTCCGATGAAAGCACCAGCATGGAACTGCTGCAGAAAGGAGTCTCCGAGGAAATTTCAGAAAAACTCGGGACCAGAGTTCCTGTTACAGTCACAACGGTTTCAGGGATACATACCTCTCTTGGCGATGCTATTATTCAGCAGGCTTCCCCGGAAAACTATGTGCTTGTGGTCTCGGACGGGCAGAGCAATTCAGGAACCCCGGTTGAGGAAGCCCTTTCTTATTGTTACAAAAATAATTTTCCTGTAGCAGCCCTTATCCCCCGGACTGAAAAAGAGGATCTCAGCGTGGAGATAGAAGGAGATAATGAGGCTGTAATCGATAATGAAGCGTTTTATAAAGTTAATATTCGAAAGGCAACTGACGAAAAAATGAGCTACCAGATAAGGATTACCGTCGACCATCAAAAAGTAATGGAGAGGGAAATCACCCAGACAGGGAGAATAGAAAGTATAGAGTTCAACCACACTTTTGAGACGCTTGGGCCTCATACTGTAAAGGCAACTCTGCACCCGGCAAGCATAAGTGTTAAAAACCTAGATTATTTTGAGAACAATAACCAGTATATGAAAAGTGTATATGTAACCCCCAAGCCCAAGGTCTTACTTGTTACGAATGAGCCCGACTCTCCTCTTGCAAACACGATGAAGGAGATCTACGACGTAAGAGTAGCCGGATCATTCAGCTCTCTTAACGGCACGGACGCCGTTATAATTGACAACCAGGCTGCATCAACTATCTCGGACGCAGAAGCCAGAGCCCTCAGGAATTATGTAACTAACGGAGGCGGCATGGTAGTGGTTGGAGGAGTCTCTTCTTTTGATTACCCTGCAGAAAAAACATATCAGAACACCGGGTTTGAGGAACTCCTTCCTGTCACCTCAGAGCCTTCGAACTGGAGGGGAGGCAGAAACATTGTTCTGATGCTTGATGTTTCGCCCAGTACCCTGCAGAAAAACGGTGTTGGAGGAAGGGTGCTTGACGATATTCTCTCAAATGCCATAGTCCTTCTCGAAAGCGACCTCCTTAAAGATGCAAGAGTCGACGTGATCACCTTCGGAAGCGTGGGGCAGGACATTACAGACGGGTTTATAGATATGTCAAAAGAGTCAAACAGGCTCTGGCTTGATGCTGAAATCCGTAAAATAACGCCGTCAACAGCGCAGGTCACGTCCCTTGAGCGGGGACTTTTAACTGCAAATAATCTACTTAAAGCACAGAACAATAGTGCCGACGCTGAAATTATAATCGTGTCTGACGGCGGAATAGGTAACGTAGCTGAAGGGGATTTAAGGTTTGAGAGAGCAATCCAGTGTGCGGAAAACCTTCACGAAAGCAGTGGCATTAACATCCATTTTGTCCATATATACACTCCGAAAATTGACGAGCTCAAGGTTACCTCTAAAGGTCAGTATTATGCCGAGCTTTTCATGAATAAAATAGGTCTGTCCAAAAACTACCACAGGATAGAGCCTGGAAAGAGGGTAAAAATAAGCTTCTCCGATAATCCCGAAGAGTCCGAAGACAGGGATGACGAATATTCAAGCGGATCAATCATAGTTTATGATCCGAAGCATTTCATTACCCGGAACATTTCCGACATAAACCAGGATATTTTTGGGTACAATGAGGTTACCCCGAAACCTGAAGCAAACCGCCTGGTTATAACAAGGCTTGGCAAACCGATAATAACAGTCTGGAGGCTGGGGCTCGGGCGTGTTGCTGCGATTACAACCGACAATGGGAACGGAAACGGAATTCCCTGGGCGACGTCTCTGTACTCGGGAAATGACAGCCTGATAATTACAAGGACCCTGAACTGGGCAGTTGCAGATCCCGAAATGTCCGAAGAGATCCAGCTAAAGATACCTGACCTTAAAATGAACCAGCCGGGCAGAATCCTGATAACAACTGGAAAAGAAGGTGCTCCTGAGCTTTATTTTGACAAAAAGCCAATGGAAATCACCTCCATCGGGAACAACATGTACGAATCATACGTTACAGCCGACACCTTCGGGCTCCATAAAATTTCCGAAACCCCTGTTGATGCAAACCTGACCGAGGAATTAATGTCTGAAGCTTCGGGGACTAAAAACGTATCCTGGAGACCTGCTGCCGTAAACCGCCCGGACGAATATACCTATGTCGGCGAAAATACTCTTTTCAGGACAGCTATACTTGAAAACGGAGGGAAAATCTACACTAAAGGAGACGTCTACTCAAGTATATTGGAGGACGCTTCAACCGGCACAAAGAAAAAAATCCTGACAAAAGTCTTTTATACGAAATATTTCCTTGCCCTCGCTTTCCTGATATACCTGCTGTATACCCTGCACCACACATATAATACACGGATGAAATGATACACGGATGAAATGACAGTATCCGGAATAGGTTAATTGATATATATAACCCGAAGACAGCCTGCAAATCCAGGAAGTATGATACACCATGGAAGTATGAGATACCTATGAATACAGCCAAAGAATACGATAAGCTCAGAGATGTGATTTATCCAAAGTAAGAGACCCTGTGTATGTAGAGGCATCAGGTCAGATATGTAACCTTATTAGTTCAATGATATATTATTAAACTAATTAACTAAAATGAATATGATGAGCTACATAATGTATCAATAATGTAACATTTCATGTTAAAAATATTATATATGAGAACTGCATAGTATAATTTGCGTTCTCATCTAACAACCCCACTAGCAAACAAACACCTACTCCACAATAAAGAGACGAAATAAACCTCTCAACCCACAAATCAAATACCTCAAAACTCTTCCCAAACAAATAAATATCTTAGTACCCTTAGGAACTTTCAGATATTTTCAGGTGGGGACGCAATCTTTTCTTCAAAAAAGAAACTGATTTTTAAGATTTTTTCCTATTCCTTTTCAGCAAGGAATTCAATGAGTTCAATTCGTACAATGAGTCCGGTGAATTCTATTTAATAAAACTCAATGCACACTCCTGTTTCTGTTTTACCTGTTTCTCGAGTGCATAATTTTTGTTTTATTCAGGGAGCCTGAACAGCTGTTTTTAGAAATCCGTCTAATCTTATCCAGTTGAACCCTGTTGAAGGTGATAAAAGATTTTGAATATGACTTTTTTGAATATAATTGATTGAATTCTACCCGTTTTATAGACAAAAGTTGTGGCGGTTAGTGAGAAGTAGCATTGAATGGGGCGGATAAAGTTATCAGGTTGAAAGAGGGAAAAGTAGAACAGCAAAGAAAAGCGAAACCTGGCTGCAGTATTTCCGTATTGCAGTCATAATAGATCAAAAGAAGATAAGAGGGGCAGATCCAGAGGGTTCCAGCACCCGGGTTCCAGGGAATAATATACTCTCTGTTGTTATAATAACCTAGGCACTCCTTTTCAGAATCATATTTTTTAACAGAATCGTCTGATGTTTGTATCTTGTTATCATCTCCGTAATTTTCAAGGCCCAATAGAAGAGGGTCTTCTGTGAGATAAGGTCCTGCAGGATACGTCAGTACACCTTCCTTTATTATGGTACCTGCTGGCCTGGCATCAGCTGCATTTGCTGTGATCAGTACCCCAATAATCAGAATCAAAATGAAATTAAATTTTTTTATGCCTCTTCCTCCTCAGGTTTCGGAACGATATTAAAAATAAAAGAATCATTTGACATCAATATATTAAAGAAGAATTGGACCAAGTACTATATAGTGTTTTTTAAAAAATCAAATAAATATATTTCTACTGATGCCCCGATTGAGTGGGAGGCCGCACACGGTTTGTCTACCGATATAATATTATATCTGTGATGAAAAGTTATGTCAATAAACTATCAGATATAATGGTTAACTAATATTATTTGTTGAAAATATTATATACAGTGAGTGCCTAGTATAGTTTGCGTTCTCATCTCTCTACGCCAAATTAGCAAACACCTATTCCAAACATACTTCAACATCCACTCCGAAAAACTACCCCATAAATAAAGAGATAATACCAAAACTCACAGCCTATGAGTCAAGTACCTCAAACCTCTTCCCAAAACAAAAGCATCTCTTATAAGTATTCGGAACTTCCAGAATTCAGGTGGGAACGCAATCTTTTCTTCAAATAATAAAATGATTATTCCGGACTTTGTGATAATACCCTCCAGCTTTGTATAGATATTATGAGGGATAAAGAAGCGTATCAGTGTGACTAAACCTGCTTTTGAGACAATGCTTTTTGAGACACTGCTTTTTTGAGACAATGTTTTTTTTGAGACACTGCTTTTTTGAGACAATGTTTTTTTGAGACACTGCTTAATATATAAAAAAATGGGGCATGATTTAAGTATAGTATACTTATTCAGGACCAACTATAAATTTTTAGACTTTGTGACAAAGAGCTTTATTTAAACACCTGTTTGAAAATTTAAAAACAGTGTCCCTGAAAAGTTTGACGTTAACATATCTACTGGAAGCCTTCATCCGCCTTCAAAAACTCGTCGTACATTAATTGCCTGGCAAACTTTTCGTACGAACTCTAAAGCGATAATGGATAACCTTTGAAGGCTCAGGCCATTCCTACACAAGACCTCTTGCCCCAAATTTCACTGGCGTTCATCAAACACAATAAAGTAGAAGTCTACCGGACAAAACGATTATTAATGCCCATAATCCCAAAGCGCAATTCGAGTGAATCGCAATTCGGGTGCAACACATATACAAAAAAAGGAAAGTAATAAATTGTAAATGAAGTGTTATGTAACTCAGTTACACGGATAACACTTAATAGCGGTTCTCTCTGGGAGCCCTGTGGTTAGGAAGGCAATCCCTGCAGTAGACCGGTCTTTCTGGGTCAGGTTTGAAAGGCACTTCAGTTTCAACGCCGCAATCAGAACAAACTGCAGTGTGCATTTCCCTGGGACCGCTGTTTCCGCGGAAACCTCCGGAATTTCCTCTGAAATTTCTGTCATTAAAAGCCATTTTCGTTTCACCTCCGCTTATAGCGGATAGTCAATAGTTTAAAAATAAGATTGTATAGAGCTCTTTGATTAAAAACAAAAATGAGTTTTTAATAACAGATTATACGTATCTTTATTTTTAACGTACCTACGAGACAGATATATTATATAAATATATCTGTAAAGCATGCAACTATATGAAAATTTATCTATTTCATAAGTTAGATTCATACCGTTTTTTCTCTATCATTCCAGGGGTTAATTTCCGGACTGAAAATGTGATCACTGGAAATCTCAACTGATTTTTCAACTGATTTTTCAACCGGGAATTCAACTGCTTTTTTTATCGTTCTTTCAACCGAATTTTCAATTGAGCTTGCAGTTGAACTTCCTGTCTGGACAGGGGTAATTCCAAGTATTTTCTTTGTTCTGAAGGCTGCAAGCAAAAACCCGTATGTGAGTGGACCTATAATGATTCCGATCGGGCCAAGAACGAAGACCGGCGCTGCAAAGGCTATAAGAGTAATTGCCGGATGGATTGCAGCCCGGTTTCTGGCAAGCCTTGGTCTTATTAAGAAATCAGGGATAAGGCTCAGGAAGACGATTCCCAGGAAAACCAGGGCTCCTGCTGTAAAAAAGTCCTGTATGAGGACATAGTAAAGGGCAAGGAGGCCGTAGACCGTGCCTGCTCCGACAACTGGCAGGAGAGCCATTATGAAGGTTATAATTCCCCAGATAAGAGGATAAGGGACTCCAAGTACCCAGTAAAGGATTCCCCCGATTACACCGGTCACGAGACAGGTCAGGAAGTAGACTATGAAAAGGCTCTGGTAAATGTAATTGAGCTCCCCGAGGAATATAACTCCCACTTTCCTGTCCGGAAAGAGATTCGGGAGTTCGGCTGCGATAGTTTCGCTTTCTACGAGAAGGTAATAGGTCAGGACAACAATTACTATCAGCTCTACAATCAGGATCGAAAGGCTGGTTGAGATCTGGAATATATTATTCTGGATTTCGGGGACATAATCCATGACCAGGGAGTTAAAGTATGCACCGATGCTTTCAGTCAGTTTTCCGGGATGAGTCTGGATAAAAGGCTCAAAAAGCCCGACTATCCTCCTGAGATCCATATTTGCAAACCCGTTAAGGGTATTTGGAATTTCTAAAATTTTTGAAATCTCATTCATTAAAGCCTTCACTATCATAACACTGGAGGATATTGTAAGAAGAAAGATTGCGCCAAGCGGGATCAGGGCGCAAGTCTGCTTGCGCTTTATGAATCTGAGGCAAAAAAAGTACACAGGATGAATAACGTAAGCAAAAAGAGCACTGAGAACAATAACATAAAAAAAAGCTGATGTTATATATAAGGCATATAAAGAAACCAGTGTGATTATAACTGCATAGATAGCCTTAACAGGGTCATAATTTTTCATATAATTAAATACTGGGAAAGTAGATAAATAACTTACTATCAATATAAATAAACTTCTCTCTTTGAAAGCATTAAATTTGTTTTCTTGAAAGCATTAAAGTATTAATGTTTGAGAGGATCAAATATGTTTGAGAGGATCAAATTCGTTTAATAAATTAGTAGGAAAAAAGTATTATTAAAATAAAAAATAAAAAAATAAAAAATATTTAAAGAGTGTTTGAGAATATTTGGTTACAGAGATATGGTTTCTGCCTTCTTCCGTTTGAAAATTGCAGTTACTGTTCCTTCATCATCAATATCTTCCTTAATTAGAATCAGTTCCCAGCCCTCATTTCCCATTTTTTCAAGGTCGCTCATCAGTTGTGGCATATGCACACCATGAATCCTGCGAGAATCATACTCCCATAGATGTATCATTCAATACCCCTCCTAACGATTAAGAGAAACTTTGTGATGTAAATTATTGCAATAAAACTATAAATAACCCGAACAAAAGAAAAAAAATAATTGGGTTTCTGTATCAAATACAGATATGTCTGAGCCCCTTTTTCATATCAATATTTTTCACATTTATTTTTAGCTATTTTTCCCGAATCAGATAGTCTCGGAACTGAAGACCTGAAAAGTATTCCATCCTCGTATTTTATCCTGCGGATTCTCTCACACGCCATGAAATCTAAAACCAGTTCAATATCTTCAGGGTATCCGGTATTGGGATATAATGGAGTCAGAGGCTGGGAGTTTTGCCCTGAGACATAGAACATATTTTCCCCGAAATAAGCGATGTAGTCCAGCTGATACTTTTCAAATACGAGGCGAATGAATTTTTTTGATAGAGGAGACTTTGCAAATTCAAAGTCCTCGTCTGTCATTTCAATACCTGCTTCGTACATAATAACGAGATTGGCAAGATTGGATATAAATTACAGGTAAAGGGCCCTTATTTGCCTGAACCTTTTGGCATCCTGACTCCGGGGATCAGGCCTATGAATCTGCCAACGCGCCTGTAGCGTTCCAGCATGTCCTGTTCCTGCCTGATATCTTCAAGTTTTTCAAAAATGTACAGGTTTTCAGGAACATTGGGGATCTGGGCTCTGAGAAAATTGAGCAGAGAATCAAGTTGCCTGTCCAGTTCTTTTTTGTCTTTTTCAAGGTCCTGAAAAATCCACTCCCTGACCTTCTGGCTTACAGTGCACACGATTTTTTCCGTGGGAGTACCCTTTGCCTTCAGGCAGGCTGTCCTTGCTCTGTACCGGATTCCGGAAAGTGTCTCTTTTAACTTCTGTTCCAGAACTACCTTTCCAATCCTGGGATACTCTTTTTTCACAGTTTTCTGTGCAAGAATAACGTCTTCTTCCATGGCCTCCAGAAGGCCTGAAACCCTATCATAAGCTGCAACACAGGTTTCAAGCAGTTTTTTCTGAGCAGGCAGATCTCCGGGAGTCAGAGTTCCTGCTGCTCTAAGAAGCCCTGTGAACTCTCCCAGAATTTCCAGAAGCCTCTGATTTTCTTCCAGATCCCTGATCTCATGGGCTAGCTTTGAGAGGTATCTCTCACTTCCGAGCCTTGCAGCCCTCTCCGGACTGTCGCTGAAAAGTATTTGCAGGAAAGTCTCGTAAAATGGAGAGTAGAACTCAGGGATGGCGGTGTCAACAGAAGTTCCAAATGCTTCTTTAAAGTATTTGACAGCTTCCTTAAGTCCGAAAAGATAAGTGGCCTCATTTTCCGCCCTGAGTGCCCTCCAGAGGGAAGCTCTTCCAAGGGAGCGGAGTGCGTACCTGCGGACATAGATATAAGGGTTATCGATCAGAACCTGCAGGTCTCTCCATGCCCGTGTTTTATCAGGCACATAGAAAAAGGCAGGGCCAAGAGCTCGTGTTGCAGCCCGCTGCACAAAACTGTCGCTATGAGTTGAAAGCCTGATAAGGTCACTCCAGGCTTTTCCTTTGTCCTGAATATCTGTATATCCGGATGCAAGAGCAAGTACCGCCCCTTTCCTGACTTCCCTATCCTCAACGGATGTAAGCCTCAACAGATCGTTCCATGCCCTCTGTTTATTATCGGAATATGCAAATGCAACGGCAAGAAGCTCTGCCGCTCTTTTCCGGAGCTGGGCATCCTGGCTTTCAGTGAGTTTGACAAGGTCATAAAAAACTCCGGATTTTTCCTCAACCGCTGGGAATACGTGGGAAAGCAGTCCTGCAGTGCCCTTTCTGACGCCTGTGTCTCCATCCCCTGACATTTTAAGAAGTTCACTCCAGAGATCCTGCGTCTTGCCTTCCTTTCGAGAATAAATAGTGAGTAGAGACTCGATTGCACCTCTCCGCATCTGCGGGTCCGGGTCCTGTATCAGGCTTAGCAGCTCTCCTATGACTTCTTTCTTATCCGGCAGGTGAGGGTATTCTCTGGCAAAGGACTCAGCTGCGTCTTTTCGTACATCGCTGTCCCTGTCACCAGTCAGCTTCAGGAGGTCAAAAGCAGGTTTTCTATTTTCTGTTTCTGATGCCAGCTCGTAAAAACCTGCAGGTTTACTTTTCTCTTCTCCCTCCCACTTTCCTCCCATTTTTACCCACTTTTCTCTCTTTTCTCTCCATTCTTCTTTCTCTTTATTTTTTCCTGTTTCCGTTTCCACTTCATTTATCTCATACCCATTACAGAATTGAGGGCAGACAGAAGCAAGAGTATTTACGACTCTCCTGAGCACATAACTATCCTTCTTTTCAGCCAGATGCACAAGGTCCGAATATGCCTGATTTTTGTCGGACACGTGTGGAAAAACCTTACTGAGAGTATCAGCTGCGGTTCTCCGGACATATTCGTCCTCATCCCCTGTGAGTTCAATAAGTTTCTTCCAGACGAGATCTTTGTCGTCCAGACCCGGGAATACAGCTGAAAGCGCATCTGCAGCAGTATCCCTTATGTACCCGTCCCTTGCCCTGGTGAGCCTCAGGAAATCAGCCCATACCCTGGTTCTGTCGGGCATATCAGGGAATATAGCCACAAGGGCATCTGCTGCCTGCTTTCTTACAGGTCCGCTCTCATTTTCCGTAAGCCTGAAAATGTCACACCATACCCTTTTTTTCTCAGGTACAGAAGAAAAGACAGAAGGCAGAGCAAGCAGAATTTCCTTTTGCACTGCCTGATCTACGGATTTTCCTGCCAGTTCCAGCATCTCTTCCCAGGCCTCATCTTTCTTTTCATCAGGCAAAGATGGAAAAACCTCCCCAATAGACCTTGCAGCCAACTCCCTGACATTTGAATCTCCGGATTCGCCTGCCAGTTTCAGTAATTCTTCCCAGGCGTCATTTTTCCTTCCACCCGGCATTTCATGAAAAACAATATTTAAAATAGAAGCCGCTTTTTCCCGCACATAAGAGTCATCTGAAAAAGTCATCTCAAGCAGGTCTTCCCAGGCCTGCCCCTTATTCGGGATCTCACGGGCCACGTCAGGAAGCAAGCGGACGATTCCCCTGCTAACGTCTTCCATACTTGATTTTGAATTTACCAGCTCAGCCAGATCTTTCCATGCCCGGTCTTTATCAGGCATAAGTGGAAAAACAGTAATCAGAGCATTTACTGCCCTTCTCATTACCATCTCTGACGGATAAGCCGTAAGGTTTACAAACCTCTCCCAGACAAGCTCCCTATCAGGTACATTAGGAAAAACCGTCTGAAGGGAATTGACAGCCTCTTCCCTGACCGCACTGTCCCTGTCAGAGCAAAGCCTTAAAAGGTCTTCAAATGCCTGCTTCCGCTCAGGAAAAACCTCAAAAAGGGCTCCCAGCTGTCTTGCAGTCTTTATCCTCTCATCCGAAACCTGACTAAAAGTCTTATCATGTATACCGGGCTGGTCACTCAAGAATTTCCACCAACTGCTGCTTTAATCCCTTCCGATTTGCTATGTTTGAGTTTAGCAGGTTTATTTCATATAAAAATAAAGGACTATATATGATATTTTGACATTTATATCTAATAAATATATCCTCGTGAGGTATGTATATATCTGTCTCTTATACACATCT
>NZ_JJQY01000081.1:0-10251 GCF_000979295.1 Methanosarcina sp. 1.H.T.1A.1
TCTATACTATCTTTTTCGTTATTTTCTGGACCTGTATTGCCATTGGCATCCTCTATACTATCTTTTTCGTTATTTTCTGAACCTGTATTGCCATTGGCATCCTCTACACTGTATTTTTCGCTATTTTCTGAACCTGTTTCTGAACCTGTAGCACTCTCGCCTGCATACTGGATCCCACTTCCATGCTCTGACGAGTCCTTAGTAGCAAGTGATCCTCCAGGCAGTACACAGAATAATATTAATATAAATGTAATATAAGCCAGATATCGAACAATTCTTGATTTTTTCATCTGACTGCCTCCTTTGGCAAGTTAAGATACTGTCATATTAAGATAGGGAGATATAAGCATACTTTTCGGAATAAGACTGATTAATAACAATAAATGGGCTTCCAAGCTTGATAGGATCTTTATTTTCTTGATAAAACTTTAATTTGCCTTCAGTACGTTTTAACTTCTTACGAGGAAAAGTAAAAGATTTATGCTAAAAACCCATTTAAAGCTTCGTGAATTTTAGAAAGCTCTGCAAAATCGCCTGCGTATTCATTTTCCTAATGTGTTTTCAGGGGAACGCACTTGCGGCGACTATTCACGGGACCGTGTATGAGTGGTACAGCTTCAAACCCCTCGAAAACTCAATAGTTGAGATCAACTCTACTCCGGAGCAGTCCTTTGTTGCAACGGATGCTGAATACTCTTTTAACCTTACTCCAGGAACCTACTTGATAACAGCCAATTATTTTGAAGAGGATACTATAGTTTATACGGCTGAAGAAGAAGTTATAGTTTCCGACGAAGGGGAATTCGTTCATGACCTTCTACTTTTCCCTACTTATCAGGAAGATCTTCTTGACCAGGGGGACTTCGAAAATGTTGACCTGGATTTTGAGGAGGCAGAGCCCCAATCTCAGGCAAGTTCGCAAAATAAGGTTAGCTCACAAAATACGGTTTTAACTTTTGCTTTACTTGCAATCTGTATCCTGCTACTGGCTGGTTATTTCGTGAAAAAGGAAAAAAGGAACCCTCCTGAAAAGACAGCAGGTTCCCCGGGGAAAAAGGGAAGTCTAAATGCATCAGGACTAAATGCATCAGAACTCAATGCATCAGAACTCAATGCATCAGAACTCAATGCATCAGAACCTGAAAATTTAACAATAGAGGTAGAGACCTCGGAACATGCAAAATCCAATAAAGCAGGTTCTATTGAAGTTTCAGAAACCGACCAGGAGCTTCCTTCATCTCTTAACGTTGAAGAATGGACTGGGAACATATCTGGGACAGAGATGCCCGTGCAGCAAAATGTAAAGCTGGCAGAAGATTCAAAGGTATCTATTAATCCCTCGGAAGAAGAATTTGATTCGTTTAGTCCCGGTGATCTGGAAATCCCTGAAGCAACTCTCCCTGATGATCTGAAAGAGATTATGAGTCTGATTCGAGCTAATGGAAACCGAATTACTCAGAGAGAACTCCGTAAAAAGTCTCCGTATTCGGAATCCAAAGTAAGCCTTATGCTTTCGGATCTTGAAGAACGCGGATTGGTTGAAAAGTTCAAAAGGGGCAGAGGAAACATTATCCGAATTCCTGATGGAGAGGTTATCAAGCAGGGATCCCAGAGCAAGAAGGAGTCAGGAGGAAACGGTACTTTATAAGAAAATGACTCTTTTCTTCACATCTTTTGAAAAACCGTCAATAGCAAACCCCGTAAATAGCAAACTATATAACTGAATTCATCTACTAAGCAGCAGGAAATATTAATAAAAGTTTGAAAGATCTGGCACATGATATTCCTTGATACCCTTTTTGCTCATTTATACATGATTACCTTCTACATTCAATGGAATGCCATTAAATGTAAACTGTATTATCATGGTAAAAATCAGGGCAAATATCTCTCAAAGATAAGGCTGACGGAAATTTAGTGTCAGAATAAAGATCTTAAGGGTCAGAATAAAGAATTACAGAATAGAAGTAACGAATTATAAAATCATAACACATGAATTAAATTTATAATATCTGATTCGCCAGCAGATGGGTTATCAATAAGTTATGAAATCAGCTTTAAACAGTATAATTTGAGCCGGTGTCCATATGCTGATATATTATTATAACCTTGACAGTGAGCTGACTGAATTAGATTACTGGATATTAAATTTAATACATTTATTAATTTGATATATTTATTAAATTGATACATTTATTAAATTAATATATTATTACTTAAACTTCATATCTAATCTAATTATTATAAATTGCATGAGGGACAGTATGCGAGTTTCCATGGACATTGAATTAAAAGATGTGCCCGGGCAGATGCTTTTAGCCCTCCAGCCTCTTTCGGAATTTAAGGCTAACCTGATAACTGTTTTACACCACCACCAGAAGCGGACCCCCAGAAAAACAGTTCCTGTACAGCTTGTACTTGAGATAAAGCCTGAGAACATCGGAGCAATAAAAGCAAAGCTTGAGGAAAACGGGATAAAAGTCGTAAGGGTTGGAGAACACCGTTTCAGAGAGAGCATAAATGTAGTCCTTATAGGGCACGTGGTCCATACAGGGATCCAGGATACGATTGATGAAATTGACAAGACCGGGTTTGCGGAGGTAGTTGACATCTCGCTATCCATGCCGGGTATTAATCTGCTTTCTTCAGCTCTGATCAGAATCGATGCTGTGGGTAAAGAGGATCTGCAAAAGGCGCTTGACATCCTTAAAAAAGTCTCGGTAAGAAAAGACCTGCTTATGGTTCTTCCAATAGACATCCATGCCTGAAAAAACATAGGAGATTTGAAAACATGAAAACAGTGCGCTGCTCTATTCTAGGATTTGGTGCAATTGGACAGGGTGTAGCCGAGGTACTCCTTATGAAAAAAGAGTATCTGGAAAGTATCGGGCTGGAAGTTCTGGTGGTTGCGGTTGTGGATTCTAAAGGGGCTACTGTTAACCCCGAAGGAGTGGATCTAGCCGACTGCCTTTCCCGCAAGAGGACAGGGGGCACGGTTGCCATAGATAAGCTCACAGGTGTTGAGGTTATAAGGTCCGTAGACCATGAGCTGGTAATCGAAACCACTCCTACAAATATTGTCACTGGAGGAGCAGGTCTTCAGAACATGATTGCAGCTTTCGAGACCGGCAAAGATGTTATTACCTCCAATAAAGGACCTCTCACCCTGAAGTACAGAGAACTGATGGAAGCTGCGAAAGCAGCCGGATCAAACTTCAGGTTCGAAGCTACAGTCGGCGGCTCCATGCCCATTATTAATCTGGCAAATGAAGTCCTTGCTGGAAATAAACTCCGAAGCATCAAAGGAATTCTTAACGGGACCTGTAACTATATCCTCACCAGAATGCTTGAGGAAAGGGCAAGTTATAAAGATATTCTTGCCGAGTCCATGGAACTCGGAATTGCCGAAACCGATCCGACATATGACGTTGAAGGAATTGATACGGCCTGCAAACTGGTAATTCTTGCCAATTCAATTTTCGGGCTTGATGCGACATACAGGGACGTTGAGGTTACAGGAATCACGAAGATCACGCCTGAGGCCCTGGAAATGGCTTATGAAAGAGGGCATGTGATAAAGCTTATAGGAGAGGTCAGCAGGGAAAGAATACATGTTGCTCCCAGGCTTGTGCCTATCAATCATCCACTCGCTGTAAAAGGCACCCTTAATGTGGCTTCTATAGACACTGAGCTTGCAGGAGAAATTACGGTTACAGGCAAAGGCGCAGGTCCGATCGAAACAGCAAGCGCAGTTCTCAGTGACCTGGTTGCAATTTACGGAAATCGATAAGTACTGGAAATATCGGCCTTCAGAGACCAGAATCTGAAAAAACATAAAACGAAAAAGCTGCGTGGACCATGACAAGCTTCAGGGAATTTGCAGAAACCTGCCAGACGATTGAAAAAATATCGAGCACTATAGAAACTACAAATAAGGTTGCTGACCTTCTCAAAAAGGTTGACGTCGAAGAGCTGCCTCTTGCAACTCACTTTATTATGAGTGAGGTTTTTCCTGCCTGGAGTGGGGAGCAGCTCGGGATTGGCACAAGCCTGCTTTATGTTTCCCTTTCCAAAGCCTCAGGTATGTCTGTACAAAGTATAGAATCTCTTATCCGGACCACTGGAGACATCGGGGATACCGCACTTCTTATCCTTAAAGAAAAACGAAAGAATCAGGTTACATTTTCTTCTTTCCTCGAAGAGCAGCCAGAGCTTTCAATAACTGAGGTTTACCAGCGTTTCAAGACCGCATCCGAAGCTTCCGGCAAAGGTTCACAGGACGTTAAGGTCAGAAACCTTCAGTTTCTATTTACTTCATCAACCCCGAGGGAAGCAAAATACATCTCCAGGCTTGCACTTGAGGAACTCCGCATAGGAGTAGGGGAAGGAGTTGTAAGGGATGCCATTGCAAAAGCCTTTTCCGTCCCTGCAGATGTAGCAGAACATGCCTTTATGGTCACAAACGACCTCGGGATAGTGGCTGCAACTGCCAAGAAAGGTGGGGTAGAAGCCCTCGAAAGTCTCGGGATCGAAATTAACCGTCCCATAAAGATGATGCTTTCGCAGATCAGCCCTGATATAGATGCCGATATCAGGGATATGAAGGAAGCTGCAATTGAGTGGAAATTCGACGGGGCAAGAGTCCAGATCCACAAGAGTGGAAATTCGGTTACTCTTTTTTCCCGAAAGCTTGAAAACGTCACAAATTCCCTCCCTGACCTTGTCGAAATAGTCCGGAAACATGTAAAGGCTGAATCCGCAATCCTTGATGGGGAAGCCGTTGCAGTAGATGAAAATGGGAGGCCTAAAGCCTTTCAGGAGATCCTTAAGCGTTTCCGGCGCAAGTACGATGTTGAAGAAAAAATGCTCGGAATTCCTATCCAGCTCAACCTCTTTGACATCATGTACCTGAACGGCAGAACCCTGATTGATCTCCCTCTTGTTGAGCGGCGAAAAGCGCTTGAATCCTGCGTGGAGAGCTCCGTTGAGGACTCAAAATCCATCTGCGTGGACGAGCAGGTGATAACCGGAGACCTCGAGGTTGTGGAAAAAATCTACAGGGAAGCCTTAAGAGCCGGGCACGAAGGCGTCATGGTCAAAAATCCTAACTCATTATATTCTCCCGGCAAGCGCGGTAAAAACTGGCTGAAGAAAAAACCCCTTATGGAAACCCTTGACCTTGTGATCGTGGGGGCAGAATGGGGCTTTGGGCGCAGGGCAAACCTGATAGGCTCGTATTCAGTTGCCTGCTACGATCCCGAGACTTTACGCTTCCTGCAGGTTGGCAAGGTGGGTACGGGTCTTACCGATGAGCAGCTCAAAGAACTTACAGAGATGCTCTCAGGGCTAATGGAAAGCGGAGAAGCCGGAGGGGTATTTGCCATAAGGCCGAAGGTTGTTCTGGAAATCGCCTTTGAGGAAATCCAGAAAAGCCCCAACTACGACTCGGGCTTTGCACTGCGTTTTCCCCGCTTCATCCGTATCCGGGACGATAAAGACCCCGAAGAAGCAGATACAATCCAGCGGATCGGGCGCGTCTACAGCCAGCAGCTGAAAAGGCTCTGAAAGGCTTATCTCCGCTATATTTTGAAAGATTAGTTAGAGTAAGCAAAATAATTGAGTTAAAACAGAACGGGTAAAACAGAACTGTTTAAAATATGCTGTTAAAAATTAATGTGGCCTGTTTAAGGATGGATCAAACATACTTGAACAGGTCGTCCCTTTTCATTTCGTGCAGCCTATCCCGGAGAAGTCCCTTTAAGGCTTTCAAATCTCCTTTTTTAGCACTTATAGGAGCGATGATATGCTTCCAGTTCTGCCATGGAGGCTCAAGTCCGAGACGAACTGAAACCTCGTCAAGGAGATAGTCATATTCGTCTGCTTTTACTTTGTCCATCTTGTTTGTAGCAACGATTGTGTCAATCCCAATTTCCCTCATGAAATCAAACATTTCAACGTCGATAGGAATCTGGTTCCTTGAATCCCAGCGGTCGACTACTTCCGGGAAAGCCGGGCCGTCTATTACAAGGACCCCGAGTTTGATCCTTTCGGCATTCTTTTCGATATAGCGTACTGTCTGGTCTTTTACAATATCCTGTTTCCGGTCTTTCACTCCGCTCATGAAGCCGAAGCCCGGCATATCCGTGATAAGAAGGTCTGACGCCTGGGCGTGTATGGGACGCAGGGTAACACCCGGGCGTCTCCCAACCCTTACTTTTGCTCCGAAGATCTCCCTGAGAAGGGAGGACTTGCCCACATTTGAGCGCCCTACAAAGATAATCTCAATATTTACGCCGTTTTCAGCTGCAGTCTTGCTGGTTTCCATTTTATTTTACCTCATTTGCTTTCCCTAGTCTGGTATCGAAAGCCCGGAGGAAAACCTCCAGCGAATCTTCGGGGATGCGCGCTCCTGCTGCAACAGGGTGCCCGCCGCCGCTTCCTCCAAACTTAGGTGCAACCGAGCGCAGTATCCGATTTACATCCACATTTCCGCGGGAACGTATGCTAAGATCATACACACCTTTTTTCTCACGGTACTCGGCTGCAATTCCCACTTCTCTCTGGCCGTAGGAGGCTGCATAGATCGCTGCCTTTGAGATAGAGTTATTCGTATTTACAATATACGCACTGTTTTTCAGGACTTTCACGTTTTCTTTAACAAAAAGCCGGGTTTTCTCTTCATTAATTGCAGCTTCCCTGGCAAGCTCGAGCAGGTCAGGTATATTTGAAGGAATTACGTCCTTTGATAGGGGTTCAATCAGGGTTCTTTTAAACTCGTATTCTTTTCCTTTCTGGAGTATTGCCTGGATCAGGGCTCCAGCCTGGAAATAGAGGCTTCTTTTGTCCCAGTCTCTTACCCAGCTCTTTACACAGGGCGTGTTGTCACAGAAGTCCCCTATAGCTCCGTAGATTGCTACCCTCCGCATTTCCGGGCTAAGGAGCTCTTCAAAGACCCTGTAGGTGAGCTCTGAGGCACATACTCCCGTATCGTGATAAAACCAGTCTTCTTTTCTGCATCTTTCCGGAAGGGGATGGTGATCTATGTAGTACAGGCTGCATTCTTCCGCAATTTCCTCAAGTGTTGAGAGGAGTTCCGAGCAGTGCCTTTCCTCGATTGCAATATCGCAGATTATAAGATTCTCAACGTCCTCAATGAGATCTAACGTATCGAGAAGGCTGACCGGACTTGTAAAGTAGACATATGCGTCCGGGTAGGCACTTTTTGCAATTGCCCCCGAACATATCCCGTCAGAGTCTCCGTGGGTCAGGATCAGGGTTTTTGCTTTAGGCTGGTTCTGGAGTTCTTTCATGTTTTGATTCCGTTTTCTTCTTTTAGAAGGTATATTTTTGTTTTGATCTCTTTGTAAGGCGTCTGATTTTTGAATTTCATTCAACGGTTTTATGAAAGTTCTACGTTCTAATTGTTAATTTTATCTTTTTATTCTAATGAGCTGGCAGTCCTGATCGACTGGTTGACCTATTCCGGAATCCCTGAGGAAATCTTTCTGTTCTCTCTTCCTGCGCCGCACCGGACCTGGGCCAGCCGTCAGCCAGATCAAAAATAACCGGCAAACGAACACCGCAATTAAGAGAGATAACATACTGAAGAAATGCCTCCTGGTTCAGGAGAATACTTTCCTTAACCCCGAAAACCGGCTTTCAATTCAAGAAAATCGAAGTGCCTCCGACAGCTTGTCTGGCGGCCCTGCAAAAAAAGCAGAAAAAAGAAAGCAGAAAAAAGAAAGCAGAAAAAAGAAAGCAGAAAAAAGAAAGAAGAAAAAAGAAAGAAGAAAAAAGAAAGAAGAAAAAGACAGGCAAGTAAAACAGGGTGCCACGCAGAAAAAAATTAATGACTGAGGAGACTGGTTTTAGCAGTCTGGTGAGTGCAGTGGCCAGGGCGGAAAAGGATGCTCCGGAAAGTCCGGAAGCATCCGGAATAATATTTGACTTTTTTAGTCATTCAGTTGCTTCTCTTTCTCAGGAGCCCTGTTCCCGCCAGAAGCCCTGTTACAGCAAGTATGGAACCGAATCCAGGGGTATCTCCATAATCTTCTTCCGTCCCGCCGGTTTGTGTCTGGCTGGCGGGTTCATTTTTCTCCTGGTTGGATCCTGTTGTCCCTTCCGGCTGTGAGTTGCTTCCTTCAAGGGTCATTGGCGTTCCTACATAAACAACAGGAGTTTCTGAGTTGACCTCTCCTGAATATTTATCGAGATCGAGGAAAGTTGCTTTGCAGGCAGGAAGCTGGACTTCTCCTTCTTTGTGCATCTGCAGGATGTAAGTGATTGTCTTTGAGCTGCCGCTCCCAAGTACCTGCTTGAAACTCGTTTCTCCGCTTATTAATTTGGCCTCAGAGGGCACGACGTCGGTTACTGTTACACTTGCATCAACATTTCCAGTGTTCTTTGTAGTGACCGTTACAGTCAGTTCGTCTCCGGGGTTTAGCTGCTGTTTGTCAATCTTTTTCGTAATTTCAATATAGGGCCCGTAAATTTTTATCGTATCCGACTTCTCGGAATCCACTTTTCCGCTCTGCCCGTTTGCAAGGGTGAAAGTAGCTGTGGTTTTCGGGACGGTAAAGCTCCCTGGTCTTTCCGGAATGAGGGTATACTCAAAAACCTTTTCAGCCACTTCTCCGGCTTTCAGGGAAAGTGTCTTTTCAAGGGATACACTTTCTTTAAGGTGCATTCCGGAAACAATCTGATCTTTGAGGTCGATATTGTTAATGTCGCATAGCCCTCCGTTCCGAACAGTGACTGAAACATATACCTGTTCCTCCATATGGCGCTCTTGCGTAGCACTCTTCGAAACAATGAGGTCCCATTTTTTTTCGACTTTTATACTTTTGGAACCTTCGTGTTCATACTTATTGCCCTTGAAGTCTTCGCATGTGGTTTTTGCAGTTATCTTGAAATTTGTATCTTCCCAGGGAGTGGGCGTTTTCAGTGTGAGAGTAATGGGCTCAACAGTCTCATCTTTGAGGATCTTTGTGTATGTGTATTTTGTTTTTCCACTAAGTACTTCCAACCCGGCGGTATCAACAGTCAGCACAACGTTTTCAGCCTTTGCTTTCCCGTTATTTTTAACTGTTATCGTTACATCGATTCTGCCATCCCCTGTAGATTTAGAATCGTATGTATCTTTTTTAGTTTCGATCTTTATGTCAAAACCTGGTTTTCCTCTTACAAGAACATCCAGTTCAGCATATGGATTCCAATTTCCGGTCTTGAATTCCTTTCCATCTTTGGTAAGTATTTCATAATTCGGATTTACACTCTGGGCATAAACCTTTATCTCATCATTATATTCAAATTCCAGACCTGCCGTAAGAGGACATGTCTTTAATTTTTCCCCATCCTTTGAAATCGAAACGAAAACCATCTTATCTTCGTTGAAATCCTCTGCTTTTATTTCATACCCGTCTACGGTTATTGTACTTCCCCAATATAGTTTTGCATTATTCTGTTTCTCCACCCACTCCACTTCATCTGCCGCAAAAGCGGCCATTGAGAGGCCGGAGAAGATAAAAACGGCAAGTAATACGATCAGTGCAATCCTTTTAGCCATGGTTACCTTCCTTGATTTTGATTATGTTTATATCGGGCCCGGGCAATGGAAACGTACATTTTGCGTTTCTGTGAAATTTGCGGCTTGGTCAATATTTTATATATTTCTATATTTTTATTTTTTAGGTGATATTCTACAACAGCCGTATTATTTTTATGCGTAGCATAGTCTTCGCCCCAGCCCACTCCCTCTTAACTAATTAGTTTCAGGTCCCTATTTTTCAATAATGTATTTATAAATATAAATTTTATAAGTTTGTCCATCTCTTCAAAATATCTTAAGTAAATCTCTATAAATTATCTTCACATATTCTATTTTAATTTTTGCTAATGATTTCGCAAATTTTGATTGAAAGAGGACCTCCTTTAGAATGGAATCTTTGTTCTGTTGATGAGCTTTTAGTTTATGAATGAAGTTTTAACTCAGGGCTGGGATTAAATGTCATAAACACTTAATCTGAATTCTGGCAATTAGAATTCTGACTGGCGAAAACGAGTACTTTTAAATTTTCCGGTTTCCGGAGGTTTTTTCCATGAAACTTACTGAAATTGTGCATATCCTTGAAGAGATAGCTCCACCTGAGCTTGCTGATGACTTTGATACAGGTAGAATTGGTTTGATCCTTGGTCTTGAGGATGATGTGAACAGGATAGCAGCTGTCTCTTATACACATCTGACGCTGCCGA
>NZ_JJQY01000016.1:0-10097 GCF_000979295.1 Methanosarcina sp. 1.H.T.1A.1
GAGACAGGGCATATAGGCTCCTATTTCAATCCACACACCCGCGAAGGGTGCGACGGTCTGTATAGGCTTTATTTGTGTAATTATAATTTCAATCCACACACCCGCGAAGGGTGCGACTTTAGGCGTATTGATAAGCGTTTTCGTAGGGGATAGCATTTCAATCCACACACCCGCGAAGGGTGCGACTACGAGGGCATTATGAGCCGGCCAATCTGGTCTATTTCAATCCACACACCCGCGAAGGGTGCGACAATATCGCCTGCACTAATACCTTCGTCAACGTTTATATTTCAATCCACACACCCGCGAAGGGTGCGACAATTTTCAGGATTGACAATTGATGGGAATTCAAAATTTCAATCCACACACCCGCGAAGGGTGCGACTTATCACGCGGCAAAAATTGACTATGCACCGGTATTTCAATCCACACACCCGCGAAGGGTGCGACGATAACATGGTACTTCACAAACCCACAAAAGACATTTCAATCCACACACCCGCGAAGGGTGCGACTTTCCGGGTTGCCCCGTCTACTCTAGCGACCATTATTTCAATCCACACACCCGCGAAGGGTGCGACTTGTTCCGCCCTGGCTAACATTACCAGACTGAGTGAGATTTCAATCCACACACCCGCGAAGGGTGCGACGGTTTGTTTATTCTCCGGTGGCTGGCGTTGACTTAAATTTCAATCCACACACCCGCGAAGGGTGCGACTAGCCATCGGGCTATCAATCTGCACCTGATACATTTCAATCCACACACCCGCGAAGGGTGCGACTTTCTGTCCTGACGGCTGCCCAAAAAGCTTCTCAATTTCAATCCACACACCCGCGAAGGGTGCGACCGTAAATTAATTTAGATTATGTATCAACCGTGTGATATATATACTTCTTTTAAAAGTTCACGTTTTTGAATCCAGCAGGAAATTGCCACAAAAAATAAATATAATGAATTGATTTTTCCTGCGAACCTCCCAGTAAATCGATGTTCACTATGGGTTCGCAAAGATCATGCAACTAATAAACCTTCTGGATCGTACCCTTTTTTTGCACCAAAGTGCTCCACCCGATTTTTCCAATTTTTACCCAGATAGTAAAATCTGAGACTATCTTTCTCCTCATTCATTATATCACATAAAGAATGTTTAAGCTGGGCAAATTGAACAGGATCTACAAGGCACTCAAATACAGAGTTCTGAACCCGTTGTCCGTAATTTTCGCACTCTTTTGCCACTTTTCTCAGTCTGCTTTTTCCACCTTCGGATTCTGTACTCACATCATATGTTACCAGTACCATCACTTAAAACACCTCAATTCATAAAAAATGGCGGATAACCATCAATATCTCCTCTTAAATAGCGAGCCAGCAACATTGCCTGCACATAAGGAATTAGCCCGACCGAAATTTTTTCATTTAAGTAGGGATGAGTAATTTGATCCTGTTTTCTCTTTTGCCAGGCCGCAAGTATGTTTTTTCTTCCGTCTTCAGTCATGAGGACAGCTCCATTTTCCTTTTTGAGAAAATCTTTTCCATCAATCTGCTTGAGGTTGACCATACTTAATGCAAGGCGATCAGCAATAAAAGGCCGGAGCTCCTCCATCAAATCAAGCGCAAGACTGGGCCTTCCAGGACGATCAACGTGGAAAAAACCAACATAAGGATCAAGCCCAACAGTTTCTAATGCAGATTCAACGTCATGAGCAAGCAATGTATATAAAAAAGACAACAGTGAATTCATATTGTCAAGAGGAGGCCTCCGATTCCTATTATATATAAAAAAATTATCCTTTTGCTTAAGAATAAGTTCATCTAATACGCTAAAATAAAATTTTGCACAATTTCCTTCAATTCCACGAAGAGAATCCGAGTTTAAACAGGAATCAATACTCTTGAGATTATCTATCAGCAAATCATCAACTGAACGAATTTTATTGACATCAATCACGCCTCCGTGGTCACGGATACCTCTTCCAAGAACAGTTCTGCAGTTGACGATTTTTCCTATGATAAAGCATTTCGCAAGATCCAGAGAGTCTTCTTCACGATCTGCTTTTCGATACTGCGTACGACGTAGCAGGACATTCCCTCTAACTTTTCCATTAACACGCGCCAGAAACTTTCCATTAGGGGTCAAAAAAGATAGTCCAACTTTATTATCAGTACAAAGTTTCATCAGCTGGGGACTGGCACCCATATATGCAAAGCAAACTATACCCTCAAGATTATGGATGGGAATACGAAACGTTTCAACATCCTTTACCTTAACAACGACGTTCTCCCCATCTCTGAGAAGATAGGATTCTGGGGTTGTGACATATAATGTATTCAACAATTTTCTCATGGATATAGAACCCCTTTACTAACCTGAAGTTTGGAGAGATTAATACTTTTGAAAATATACGTCTGGAAATTTGAGTATTTCAGAGATCACCATTACATGCCTTATCCATATGATTTCTGACATATTTACGAGCAGAAACAAACTTTTTCGTTAATTTCGGAACACAGACATCTACAAGAGAGCAATATTTGCAGTTTCGGGATTTTTCAGCAGATGGAGTAAGCTCTTTCTTAAAGAGGTAATGCATTTCATCGG
Source organism: Methanosarcina sp. 1.H.T.1A.1 (assembly GCF_000979295.1). Classification (NCBI taxonomy): domain Archaea; kingdom Methanobacteriati; phylum Methanobacteriota; class Methanomicrobia; order Methanosarcinales; family Methanosarcinaceae; genus Methanosarcina; species Methanosarcina sp. 1.H.T.1A.1. The sequence continues at coordinate 2,601 of NZ_JJQY01000016.1, forward strand.
ACAAAGAAATCACAAGGTTTCTCAATTCTTCGGTTATTTCGAGCTGAATTCTTCTCCGAATTTCATTATAGTAAAAATCAGCAGAGTTTATGGTTACATTAAACATATCTTCAAGGCACATTGCCTGTGCACAGAGTTGTACTTCATCCCGCTCGTCAATCTTCGGTTTTCCCCTTTTATACTCTACGGGATGCATTTTCCACAAACCTTCATAATCCGGAAGAGAAATGCCATTTTCCGATCGGATATACTCAATGACATCGGCCACTCCATAAAGTCCAAGTTGATATGAAACCAGTGGAAATGCTCTTGACAATACAACGTCGCCTCTGCTTTCTTTAAGGAATGGATTATCCACACGCTCATGGAGAAAGTGACCTTCAGTTGTCCGAAGATTTTCTTCCCACTGCTGCTCAATATGAATCAAAGCCCATTGACGCTTACAAAAATGAAAATGTTGTATGCCGGACAACGAGAGCAGCTCGTCTTCGACATATTTCTTTTCGATCATAATTTCTCGATCAACTCAATGCCGTTCGGCATGTCGCCAGAGATTGTTACTTTATAATCTGCAAAAGAGCGGGGCGGCAGATCGTGAGAGAGCACCTCCACCTTCACTTTGTCAAACAGGATATGAGACTGACAACAGCCAAGTTCACTGCTATGCTTGAAAACAATAAGTTTTCTGGCGGACATTTTTCCCCTTGCCGCCGAATGGTCATGCTCAAACATATTGATCAGGCTGTCCCAGAGCAGTTCAAGATCTTCTTCTCTAAATTCGGTCTTTTTTGCCAGATGAGCAGAGATATATCCTTCTGCACGGTACAGGCCATACGGCACAATCTGTTTTTTGCCCATCGTCTGGCCTTTTTCAGCATCTTTCTCATTGGTAACCGCACAACGGGTGACCGTTATTTCCTGCTGGAAGATCCTATCAATGCTGCGGGCAAAACTGAACTGTACAGGCCCTCTGACCTGGCCACAGTTGACCTCCGTGGTCATTACAGCACCGAATGCCCGAATGTCAAAAAAATTCTGACACATGAATTTTGTCAGGTCCTCATCTTTTGGTTTTTTCGAGTCCGTTTTTATCCCCAGATAATCATAGGCTTTCTTGTGTTGATCATTGAGGACAGCCCCGGATTTAACATATATTTCATAACCTGCGTTTCCACTTTTCACAAGGTCAACATAATCCCTTATCTTTCTCTTGAGACATACATCAGTGACGATGCCGTTGCCGGTTTGTGGGTCAACCCTGGGCATATTGCCCATATCAGGATCGCCGTTCGGGTTTCCATTCTCGACATCAAACAACAGCACAAATTCATACCTATTCTTGATGATTTCACTCATAATGGCTCCTCCTTACTTGAAATAACCTCTTTTTTCGTGAAAAATGCCTTACGTTGATGATAGTAACCAAGCATGAACATACCCTGATCTTCAAGATTCAGGTATGCAGGAAACTCATCCACACCCATTAGAATCTGTTCAATCAGCTGACTGGACTTGAAACCCCATTCAGACTTGGTAATGTGGTGTTGTGCAAGTTTTAACAGCACCGGAAAAACAACAGCTGGCGTTGATGAAGCACTGCTGAAATACTTGCTGTTAATGGTGCTCTTCATCTCTTTATTCGTATCATTCTGTGCCTTTTCAAGAGCTGCAAACAACCTCCCAAGACGATATGGCACATTTGAACTCTCTTCGTTTAAACTCATAGTAATCATATCCTGCTTTACATTCGATAATCCGGCCCTGCTCAATCTGAGCAGATATGCCTTGATAAAACCAACTCTAACAAAGTTTATTGAACCCTCAACTTTCACACGGCTCAGGATCGCACTGTATAACGAGACCGGATAGACCGTATTGGTCAGGATCGAGCGCATAATCAGGCCACCAAGGAGTGGTGAAACTACTTTTTTGTCTGAACTCTGAGGGACGGTCTCATTCAATAGGCGATATACTGAGATGTATCGTGGACCATAATCATCCCGAATGATCTCCATGTCCAGATGATGGCGGGCCACCCTTTCAATTAAATCCCCAATACTGTCAACATACCAGAAACGGACAGCGAGCCGTGCATTATTAGGGGACAAACCAAGGATATAGAAATTAGTATCTCGATCTGTCCCAATGTCCTCTTGATTTATTTTTTTGCCAATTCGAACCTTATTGAGAATACCCTCGATCTGCTGGATCTGGCTTGTGTCCTGTACTCGAGAAACCTCTACATTCGTTTCTTCATTCTTCTCTATCTCCTGATTTTCTTCATTCTTCTCTGTTTCCTGAGGGACAAAAAAGAATTTGACAAGGTCTTCACAGGATTTCTTATTTGTCTCAGCCCAGAAAACGACTGTTGTATCAGCAATCCGAATTCTATTACTCTGACTTGAAAGAAGGTGATTCAGGGCAGTCGTGTATTTGAACATCGATGATTCACTGACTGAGGAATTAAAACTCTGTTTTTTTCCATAAGAACAGAATGCATCATCATTGAAACTGACAAGGGAAGCCCCTGCTGACTGAGCCCCGACAACGCCCTTTATCTTTTGATGTATCGGTGATACAGGCTCTAATTTTCCGCTCACCAGACACTGGGAAACAAATTTGCCATCAGCCTCATCCTGAGAGTAATTTTCCCAGGCGTTTCTCACCACGGTTTTCTGATGTAAAAAACTCCCGTCACACTCAAAAACGCAGTTTCCACCAGCAAGAAGGTCATCTTTATACTGATGGATCTTTGGATTTTCAAGGAACTCTTCTGGATTCCATTCATCCAGAAAAGTAAGGAATCCACGGACACCAGGATCGTCCAGATCATCTAATATACTGTGATGAAAGGCTTTGAAGGCCTCAAAGCACTCCTTTGAACGTCGATAAACCAGAGTAACCTCTTTACCGTTCTCTTCCAATACCTTATACTCGGCAGGATTATCCTCGGATGAAGAAAGATTAAATTTCGTTTCAAATGTATCTCTTTTCAGTTTTTCTACACCAAAGACATATTTTGCATTCTCGCAGACAAAATATGGAAATACTCCGCTAGAACGAGACTTCTGATTAGGAACGTCCATATTCCTGGGTTTTGGTTTTTTGTCATCACTCCGGAGATCAATAATATGCGAAAGAACGCCATCAGAAGAAATGACTAGGGCAAATGACACATTGGCGCTGCTATATCCCAACTTTGGAATATTAGCGTTCTCATCCCCCTCAAGGATATCATAACAACGGCAGAGGGACTGAATGATCATGACACTCCTCCATTACACAGGCATTTCTGAACATCAATAATCCCATCCACCATATGGGCACGGAAAAAAACGGCTTTCATCTCGTCAGAAAAATCAACATCATAGAGCATGAATCCAAGATCTTTTTCCCCTTCTTTTTTTCCATGATAATATGATGCAGGAGCTTCCCCCTCAATTAATTCAAATTGAACCGGGAATTCCCTACAGCCAAAATACGGATGATGGAAACACTGTCCTTTTCTCATCCGCCGAAGTGCAATATTATAATGTTTTTCGACGGTTTCGTCAGGCCCAGCGCAGTCGGTCATCTCAAAGTGTGCCTCAATAATATAACTGACATCACGCAGAACAAGGGAAGCTCTTTGAACCGTATCCTCTGTGGAATCCTGGTAAAGAGCAACATCCCCTCCCTTAAACGCAGTTTTCACTTTACCTGCCGGTATTTTTCCCGACCTCTCATTCCTGCGGATGTTGTCCCATTTGATTTGGTTCAGAACGCGAATTCTGTCAATTTTCCAGAAAATCGCAGGCTTCCAGTAAATTGCTTCAAGAATTCCTCGCGCTGCTGAAGGAGTTATGACATCATAACTGACACGTTCAACTTTCATCTCTGGTCGCGTGAAGCAGGCATAATCTCCCCACACTTTCAGCTTGATTCCAAATCCTATTTCAACCACCTCCTTAAATAATAATCAATGAATTTTCATCAATATTTTTTAGGTTCAAAAGTCCAATATTTTCTGAATAATAATTCCTTCCATCTTCCAAAACAAAAAATCTATCAGCTATGGAGGAAATTGCATTGATTCTTTCCAGAGCCTTGAACTCTTCTAAATAAATGCTTATTGTATACCCCTGTAAACTTCGAACATAATTGCCAGGAAATCCAGTCTGCTGAATCTGTTTGATAATGGATCTGGCCTTATCATCGTAAGGAATAATGACATCCCGCGTATTATTCTCAATAAGGTTGAATTTTTCAGCAACGTCCTCAAAAGGAAATGCAATCTCTCTTAATCTTTCTTCAAAAGAGGGCAGAATTCTCTTTTTATCAAGTCCATCACCCTCATAGGAATAAAGTCTCTCAAAATATCTGCCCACAGCAGGAAGTGATAGAGGATCATCCCATTCATCAAAAATCATACTGCCAATCTCAGCAACGCGGCTCTGCCAGGATGTCACCTTTCCATAGTCTTCAGTAGATCGAAAAACATATACCTCTCCGGAATCCAGTTTTCCTTCACGGTTACATCTTCCTGAAGCCTGACAGACAGAATCAATACCAGTCTTAGCCCGGTACACGGCAGGAAAGTCAATATCAACGCCAGCCTCGATTAGCTGGGTGGAAACTACGCGGCATTCATCCCCAGTTCTCAACCGATCTTTGATCTTTTTCAGTTTCATTCTTCTATGGACCGGACACATTCTCGCACTCAGGTGATAGCAACTTTCGGACCCAGAGAGCTGTTCATACAATTTTTGTGCATGTTTTCGAGTATTAACGATACACAAAACCTGTTTATGCGCGTTAAGTCTGGCTGAAAGATTGGTATCTGCCATATCCCCAAGATCTGTCACATGGACTCGCCGGAATACTTCATACAGTTCCTGAGGCGAACGCATAATCTCAACAGGCCTGACACTTTCGTCCAGAAGCCCGTTAAGATTCGGCTGAGTTGCGGTACAGATTACGATTGTTGATCCGTAATTGACTACCAGTTCAGAAAGAGCTGAAAGGCACGGTTTTAAAAAGCCTGTAGGCAGCATCTGAGCTTCATCAAGAATTATCACACTTTTTGCAAGATTATGCAGCTTGCGACATCGAGAAACTCGATTGGAAAAAAGAGATTCAAAAAACTGGACATTGGTTGTAACGATGATCGGAATGTCCCAGTTTTCAGATGAGAGCTTCAATTTTTCCTGTGCAGTATCAGTATTTTCAGATTTTTCATTTTTCGGATCATAGTTGCTATGGTGTTCAAGCACATTTTTATTTCCAAAAATATCGCGGAATACATCAGCGTTCTGTTCTATAATGCTTGTATATGGTATGACATAGAGAATTCGGTTCAAATTATGTTTTTTCAAATGGTTCAGAGCAAATGCCATTGATGAGAGAGTTTTTCCTCCGCCGGTAGGGACAGTTAGAGAAAACATCTGTGGTGGCAATTCTGCCTTCTCTATGCACTGTTCATATATTTCTCTTCGATATCTGTTGATCAGGTTTTCTTCAGCTGTTGAAAGTTTGATTTTCATGTAGTAATCAAATTTTGTGAAAAGCTTATTGAACGACTCATATTGCCCTCTGAGAGAGGATTTGTCAGGTGAAAGAAATCGTTCTGTATCAAGAAAGTCAGCATCAACCAGGCATGAGAAGAGCATACGGGTATAAAACGAAATTGCAAAACCCATCTTATTGTTGATGGGAGTAAGACTGGGACGAACTTTGTTCAGATCTGGAGCTAAAATTTCACTTTTGTATGCAGAATAATCCGGTAAAAACGACCTTGATAAACGTTCATCGAGTCCACATTCTTTAGTTCCATAGTTGAGAAGGCCTCCATGATGCCCGGTTATGATATATTCCAGTATACGACTTTGAAATATTCCGTAAAGTTTTCTAGCCTCTTGTGCGCCTGCAGTAGAATGATCGACTCTGATATTGGTGCCATCTAAACGTCTCTGGAATTCAGGGGAGTATTTCCCAATATCGTGTAGTAAACCCGAAGCATATCCGAATTGCTCGGCATTGAATTCTCTGGAAAATCCTGAAGCAATATTTGCCACATTCTCTAGATGATCTTTTAGGAATTGCCAATCAGATTTATCTTGTCTGTCTGTAGAATGAGCATAATACATAGCATTTCACACTGTGATAATCCTTATAACCCCGATAATGTCCTTCTTTTAATACAGGGCAGTCCGCAGGCTCAATATAAATATTCATAAGTGAAAAATTAAAGTCGGAAGGCAGAGAATCATTTTTAAGGACTTACATAGGAAGAGATTAAGACTTCCAACCAAGAAAGAAATGGCACTATATTGGAAAAATTTCCAAATTCTTTAAAGACCTTGAAATCTACCTCGTTCACTTAACTTACATGATCTTATCTTAAAATATTAAAGTAGGTTTCTTTTAAGATATTTAACAGTTGAGTTTTTCTTTTTCATTTAATATTTATTTAAGAGTAAAGGCATAAATGTGTTATTTGAGATAGTTGAAACTTTATAATATTGATTTTATGAAAAACCTGTTTAAATCAGCTGCAGAAAACTGAAAATGAATAAACAAAAATGTGTCAAGCCATTAAGTTCAAATCAATGGAGGTTTGTTTTTAGAGGATTCTTATAGAGTCCTGTTTAATACTTTGAAAAAATATACCTTTACCTACTTTTATAAAGTAAAAAAACTTTCTTCCTTCAAATCAGGAGACAGCCGAGAATGATGATCGCAGGAATTGATGAAGCCGGAAAAGGTCCGGTAATCGGGCCCATGTGCATAGGAGGCGTAAAAATCGATGAATCTAAAGCCCATATCCTTAAGGTGCTGGGGGTTGCGGATTCCAAGAAGCTGACGCCGAAAAAAAGGGAGCAGCTTGCAGCCCAGATTAAAAAACATGCAGACGGCTTTTTTGTCCTTGAGATCAGCCCCTCTCAGATTGACGAGCTCCGGAAAATTATGACAATGAACGAGATCATGGTTGTCTGCTTTGCAAAAGTGCTCGAACAGCTGAAACCGGATATCGTATATGCCGATGCTGCTGACGTAAAAGCCGAACGCTTTGCCGAAAACCTTCGCAGGCAGTATGCAAAAACCAGTCCTGACCATGCAAAGAAAATAGAGATCGTTTCCATGCACCAGGCAGATGCAACGTATCCTGTAGTCTCGGCAGCTTCTATCATTGCAAAAGTGCGCAGGGACGAGCTTATCGAGGAGCTCAAGAAAGAATGGGGCATGGATTTCGGAAGCGGCTATCCTTCGGACCAGAAGACAAAAGATTTCCTGTTGAAATGGGGAGAAGAACACCATGGAGAGTTTCCCGCTATCGTCAGGCAGTCCTGGAAGACTGTGGAAAACATAAGAGAAGAACTAAACAGAAGAAAAGAACTAAACATAAAGGAAGAACTAAACATAAAGGAAGAACTAAACATAAAGGAAGAACTGGATAAAGCCGGAAAAAAGTGAAGGCATGAAAGCCTGTCTCTTATACACATCTCCGAGCCCACGAGA